>CAZHBK010000049.1:0-8669 GCA_964530465.1 uncultured Nitrososphaeria archaeon
ATATAATGTAAAATATGTATTAGATGGAACTACATACTCTGAGATTAGGGAATATAGACCTGGTCTCAGAGCATTAAATGAAGAACGTGAATATGTCAAACTACCTTATGTAGATCTTAAAATCGATAAAGCTACAGTTAGAGAGATAGCTAAAATGTTAAAACTCCCATCAGCAGAATATCCTCCAGACTCATGCCTAGCTACACGTGTTAGATATGGATATGAGCTTACTATTGAGTTATTAAATGCGATTGATTCAGCTGAAGAATTCATTAGAAGTATAATAGGTTTGAAAGTAATTAGAGTTAGAGTTCATAATGATCTAGTTAGGATTGAAGTATCTAAAGATTCAATACCCAGTATAGTAGAATATTCTGATGTAATTGCTGAAAGACTCCATAAGTTAGGATTTAAATTTATTACTTTAGATATCGAGGGTTATAGAAGTGGTTCATTCGATCTTTAAGATAAATCCAATTGAGGGAGATTTTATTAGAGATATACATGGGATATATTATGACGTTAAGGGGTTTGAGCATCCTCCAGATAGAATTATAGCATATCCTAGATATATCCCTGATAAATCTGGCGATAGGCTAAAGGACGGTATAAGATATAGGAAAATCTATGATTTAAAGGATAGGTATAGGTATATTTCTAAAGTATTGAAAGAGTATCTAGTATTCGATAATGTATTTGGCAGGCTAGTACCTGAAATACCATTAAAGCATATAGTAGAGTATGTAAAGCCTGTTAGAAGGCTGGCTTTATTTAGAAAATGCTATAGTAGTCTTATAGAACCGTTAAGGAGTGCTGTTGATTTAGCTAAATTAATAGTTAGCGAATCTAAGATATTATGGGATTCAATTGGATTAACAGGCTCTTTATCGATTGGATTATTTAATGAAAGTAGTGATATAGATTTAATAATATATGGTAGTTCAAATACATTAAGGGTTTTAAAAGCATTATCTAGATTATTCTCAGAAGGTATTTTAAGTCGATATGATGAAAATCAATTACATAGGCTTTATAGATTTAGAAAAGCATATTATAACTTATCATTTAATGAATTTAAAACTCTGGAATCTAGGAAGATTGATGAAGGATTATATAAGGGTAGGGATTTCTACATTAGGTTTGTAAAATCATCTAATGAACTTCATAAGTATGGTGAGTATAGGTATAGATATGTCTGCAGAGCATTAATAAGAGGATTAGTAATCGATGATTCTGAAGCACCATTCACACCCTGTAGATATATAGTTAGATTAGAAGTACTTAAGTGCGCTGATGATAGTATTAAGGCAGGGATTGATATGCTTGAATTAACTTCATTCAGAGGGAGATACTCCAATTTACTAGTTAGGAATGATTATATAGAGGCTCTCGGTAGGCTTGAGGCAGTATATCGTAATGATGATTTAACTGGTTATAGATTAGTTGTTGGTGAGGACTATATGGATTATGTTAAAATCATAGATTGATATCATGTATAAGCAGTGCCTAGCGTATATTAAAGCTATTAAGATTCTGAAGAAACCTATGAGATTCTGGCTACCTAATACTGATGTAGCTAGAGAAATATACTATAAATATAAATCATTGATCAGAGATAACGACTTCATAGTAGTATCTGATAAGGCATTGTCGGTTGCATATGGATATATTTATAATGAGGGAGTACTTAAATCCGGGCTTACATACGAAATTGCTACATGGATAATCTCTAGATTTATCTGGGGTAGAATCTTTACAAAACCATTCTCTAAGAGTATATTATATATCCTTAGATGTATAGATATAGCTACATTAGCTAAACATAAGAGGCTCTCTTTAAGAATTGGAGGATTAAAACACTTTATAAAACCTATTTCTGAAGCGGGAATCGATACTACAAACCTACCTTATGAATATGCATCGATTCCTATTCCTAAAGGAGAGTTAGTTAGAATTATTGATGAGTTATATTTGGAGATTAGGAGGTTATTCAATAAGAGGGTAAATTTACTTGTTCTCGATAGTGATAAATGTTATAAACCTAAATTACTAGAGGAAGTTGCTTTCTCCACTAGATATTCTATAGTAAGAGGTATTATTGATTTAGGTGGAATAGCATATTTCATCGGAAAATACTTTGATAAATATTTTAATGAATATCCGACACCAGTAGCTTATAAGGGTGTTAGATTACCACTTAGGATGCTCTTACTGATATCCAAGATATGTGAGAGGAGTAGGGGTTTTGGATTAGGTAGGAATATAGTTGAGGTGTGTAATAGGCTTGGTAGGATTAATCTCTCTAGTGTTAGATGGATTGATTTACTTAAAATTAAGCATTATCCAGTTATAATATGTAGGGTTAAGTGGTTTAAATGAGATATATAGGTATTCTATCTAGGTTTAGAAGTGGATGGGTTATAAGAGAGCTGGAGAGAGCAATTAAAGCTAAAGGTTTAAAATCATTATTATTTAGATTTAGAGATATAGTAGTTAATGTGGAGAGTATCAAACCTAAGATATATGTGAGGGGTATTAATCTACTAGATATATTGGATGCCGTTATTGTAAGACCTATTGGTAGGGTGAGCTTGGATAGAGCTATCTTCAGGATAGACGTATTATATATGTTTGAAGAGAATGGAGTATACGTATTAAATAAACCATCATGTATTGAGAAGGCTGTAGATAAATTTAGATCAATCTATATATTATCTAAGAATGGAATACCTACACCACATACTCTAGTGTCGGAGAATGCAGATATATTAATTAGATATATAGGTAGATGTAAGTCTAAGGAGTATGTTGTAAAACCGCTATTTGGGTCTAGAGGTTTGGGATCTACCATGATTGAGGATTTAGATGTGTTATGGAGAGTACTTCATACATTATCCTATTATAGATATGTTCTATATCTTCAGGAATATCTAAAGCATGAATTTAAGGATATAAGAGCATTTGTAGTTGGAGATGAGGTTATAGCTTCAATGATAAGATTAAACCCATTATCATGGAAGACTAATATCGCTAGAGGCGCTAAACCAATACCTATTAATTTAGATGAGGAATTAAAAGAGCTTGCAGTTAAATCATGTGAGGTATTAGGCTGTGAAGTTGCAGGAGTCGATATATTATTATATAAGGATAATCCATACGTCTTAGAGGTTAATAGTCAACCTGACTGGAGAGGACTGCAATCAGTCTCAGATGTTAATATTGCAGATAGGATAATCGATTATCTAGTTGGTAGGATTAAGAAGTAGTCTCAAACCATCTAACAGGCTTGATATAGTCTAAACCTCTAGCATCAAAAGAACCTATTAAAACTCTATAGTAAGATCCATACCTAATATCATACACCCTCTCAAGTTTTCCGGAAACTTCGATACACTCTCCCACCCTAGCTATCCCAGAATATATACCCTCGTAAGAGACTACCTCAGTTATCTTATATAGGTTGATAGCCTCGATGATGTGAGGTAATTTAATCAATCTGCGAATTCTAATCCTATAAATCGCAGGATTAAATAATGAATACCTATCATCAATAACTTCAGCAGTAAATTTAATCAAGCCTAATCCTCTATAGCTTTGCTCTCCATATCTCACTGATATTTCATCAGACTTTAAGACTGGATGTATTGAGAAGAATTTACCTTTATACAATCCCCTACTCCATGTCTCATTCAAATATCTTCTAGCTTCATAATTACTTAAGGGATATGTCTTAACGAGTTCACCTATATATCTCTCTAGGATTGATCCCTTAAGTCTTGAGAATGTACCTACATTACTGAATATATCATTCATTACTTTTCTTAATTCGAGGGCATTTTTAAATCCATATATCGTTAGATCTATATCTGAGTAATCTACATTATGAATACCCAGTAGTATCGATCCAGTAATACCAAATACCGTATAATCCTCTGATATATAACTAGATAACTCTAATACTAAGTCTCTAACTAGATACTCCAGCTTATCCCTCGGCCTCTTAATGATCTGATTAAGTCTCTCCTCAGGTATATAATGCCTTCTAATATACTGTTTTGGTATTTCAATCATCTTAAACCCGAGTATTCGATCATATCTTATATAGCTAGACGGCAGACTCGATAATTGCTTCAATACCTCATAAGCACCATATCTAGGCATCATCCTAGTATAACCCACTCCATTTCTAGACCATATCGATTTAATACCCTCTCTAGATGGCTTATACTTAAGATATGAAATTACTCTATCTGATGGATGTGCTCCTCCAACTACTGTAAATAATCGACCATCAATATCCTCTATATAATCTCGATCTAGGAATTCTCTAAACGCTCTACTCATAAACCAATTAAATATTATCCATGTGTGTATTAATCTACGAGTATATTAATATATGTAAAATCCTATAGCTTAGATATGTATATTGAAATAGACATGATTTAAGCCTCAAATTAGAGTTAACATCGGTGGTTTTTTAATGGCTATAGCTATGGGTATTGATCCAGGTACTAAAAGCTTCGATCTAGTAGTTATTGAAGATGATAGAGTTATATGGGAGAAGAGTATTGAGACGATAGATATAGCTAAAAACCCATTTAAGCTAATTGATGTAATTGAAGAAGCTGGAAGAGTTGATTTAATTGCAGGTCCTTCAGGATATGGAGTTCCAGTAACATGTAATGAGGATATAATTGATCCATGGAGATTTGCATTAGAAGTCCTACTACTAACTAGGGAGGAGGATTTAAAAGAAGGTATCGCAAGAGGTGAGATTGGAATCGCAGTATATGAAGCGATAGCTAAGGTAGTTGTTGAATTATGGCGTAAGAAGCTACCTGTATGCTACATACCATCAGTTATATTACTACCAACAGTACCTTATCATAGGAAGATAAATAAACTCGATATGGGTACTGCGGATAAATTAGCTATAGCTGTTCTAGCAGTCTACGATCAATCCAAAAGGCTAAGTATAGAGTATAGTGATACTAGTTTTATACTAGTTGAGCTTGGATTCGGATATAATGCAGTAATAGCTGTTGAGGATGGATTGATAGTTGATGGATTAGGTGGTACGATTTCATCTACTGGGTTCCTAACAATAGGCCCTATAGATGCAGAATTAGCTGTGATGGGAAGGTTATGGAGTAGGAGTGATGTATTTCATGGAGGTATAGCTGAGATATGTAATACATTCGATATCTCTAAGGTAATAGAGGGCTACAAGAGGGGGGAGGAGCCATATGAGTCTGCTTTAGAAGCGATGATTGAAGGGGTAGTTAAAGCAGTATATTCAATTAGATATTCTGTTAGAAAACCTAGGGAGGTTATACTATCAGGTAGGTATACTAGAATTAGAGATATAGTAGGTATGATTAGAGAGAGATTAGAAGATATAGCTCCAGTAGTTAAATTAAAAGGATTAGAGAATGCGAGAATCGCTAAAGAAGCAGCACAGGGTTATGCTGTTATAGCTGAAGGTTTAGCAGGTGGATTCTTTAGAGATTTAATCTCATATATGAGAATTAGAGATGCATCGGGAACTGTTATGAATTATGTATTCCATCCTAGATTGATTGAAGCAAAGAAAAAGCTATTAGATACTTATGCTGAGACAGTTAAAAATCCGATGCTTTAATCTCAGATGGCTTGATATATTCTAGTAGCGTTAAATATATCATTTAAGAATTTGATAAGAGTATTAGGATATGAAATCCCTCGTATATATATGATTATTGGTAATGCCATTATTTCCAATCGACTCTAATGATTATAAGGAGATTGGTAAGACTGGTGAGAAAGTTTTAGCTATTGGGTTGGGTACTTGGGATATTCATAAATATGAGAAGGCTGAAAGAGTATTCGTTAAAGCTATCGAGCATGGAGTTAATCTCATAGATACTGCTGAAATGTATGATTCTGGTAGGGCTGAAGAATTCGTTGGTAGGGTTATTAAATTAGTCGGTAGGGATAGAGTATTTATAACTACTAAAATGCTTCCGGAGCATCTAAGAAGCCCAGATGAGGTTTTAAAAGCTGGTAGAATGAGTCTTAAGCGTTTAGGAGTTAACTATGTTGATTTATTCCTCATACACTGGCCTAACTACTCGATAAGTATATCTGAGCAAGTTAGAAATTTCGAGGTTCTATATAGTGAGGGGTTAGCAAGGTATATAGGTGTTAGTAATTTCAATATATCTGAATTAGATGAAGCTATACATGCTACTAGGAGGGCTGAAATCGTAGTTAATCAAGTCCATTACAGTATCTTGTATCGGAAGCCAGAGAGATATCTACTATCATATGCTATAGAGCATGGAGTTACAATTCAAGCATATACGCCTATTGAGAGAGGTAAGGTTAGATTTAATAGGCATGTACGTAAGATAGCTAAGAAATTAAATAAGACTACAATTCAAATAGCTTTAAATTATTTGATATCACGTCCTAGAGTGGTAGCGATACCTAAGACTGAGAGGTTTAGACATCTTAGAGATATACTTGGTTCATTAGGATGGAGAATGCCTCAAGAAGATTTAGAGTATCTTGAGGAGAATGTTAAGCAGTTATTATGGTTTCTATAGCTCTATATTCTCAACTCCTTTAATTACTGGTTTAGAATAAGTAGCATTATATATCTTAATCCTATTAGATAGTAGGGATATTAATAGCTTTCCTATAGCCAGCTTTACAATCTTAGTCTTATAATCACTTATAAATTCTTTAGAATACCTCCCTACTTTAGATCCGAAATCCATACCAAACAGTAATACGTATCTAGCTTTAAGAGAGTATGCTAGATATATACATCTATCACCATCTGTAAAACCACCAAAGTTATATATTTTAGGGAGAGGCATTACTTGTGTAGTACCAATGATCTTTCTAAAGAATCTAACATAACTGATTAATTTATCGATATTATCCCCATGTGCATGTACTACTACATATGAGTTCTTAAGGTTGGAGTATACTATTGCTGGTAGGTATCCGTCTAAATCGGTTACAATTATATCAGGTTTTAATCCTATCTCAATCAATGCTTTAGTAGCACCATCGGCAGATACTATAATTGGCTTAAAACCCTTGTCATATAATCTTTTAAATCTAATAACATCATATTCTAGTGAGGGACCTGCTCCAAAGACTACAACAGCCCTATTACGTATAATACGCTCTAACTCCCTCTTACCTACTAATTTACCTAAAGCTATGAGTAACAGTATTAATGCTGCCAGCTGATCTTTCAATACACTATAGCCCATCCTCCTAGCAATCCATAGATATATTTTAATCCACTCACCTAATGACATCTAAATCAATAAATATAATGAATGCTATCACCTTATCTAATAACATTGATATGGGGTATTTAAAATGCTTAAATTATATTACTACGCTAAGTTAGGAAATGTATTAGTAGGACCTAAATATCCCGTTAGGATAGTTGGAGTATTAAATTTAAGCCCTGAATCATTCTATCCTGAATCTGTAGCTAGAGATTTAAATGATGCTATTGAGAGAGCTATTAGGATGGTTAATGAAGGCGCTGATATTATCGATGTTGGAGGTATGTCTACAGCACCATATAAAGAAACGTATATTAGCCTAGAGGAGGAGTTAAATAGAGTTAGACCAGTTATTAAGGAGTTATCTAAAACACTTGAAGTACCAATATCAATTGATACTAGGAGGAGTAGGGTTGCAGAGGAAGCACTTAAAGCTGGTGCTGAAATTGTAAATGATACTAGTGGTTTTAAATTAGATCCAGATATGGCGAGGATAGTTAGGGAGTATAATGCATCAGCTATAGTAATGGCTTATGGAGATGTATCTAGAGAATATGATCCGATAGTAAATATTAGAAGATTAATTAGGGAGAGTCTTGAAATATGTATGAGGTATGATATTGATTTAAATAAGATTGTCATAGATCCAGGTATTGGATTCTTTAGAGATACATGGCTTCCATGGTATGACTGGGATACCTATGTAATTAGTAATCTTTATAGACTTAAAATATTAGGTAGACCGATTCTAATAGGCATATCTATGAAGTCATTCATCGGAAAAATACTATCTCTTGAAGAACCTAGGGAGAGATTGTATGGTTCTATAGCTTCAGAAGCACTAGCAGTATTTAATGGTGCTGATGCAATTAGAACACATAACGTAACGCCTACATTACATGCAGTTAGAATGGCTGAGCATATGAGGCGTAAGATTAAGTCATATAGTAGTATGAATGTATCGATTACCGATATAACGGATATATGGGCTATAGATGATATAAGGGAGATGCTGATAGATTTAGATGTTGATAGGATAGGAGTAGATATAATGTCTGGCAAGGGCGTCTTCAAAATTCTATATATCTCAAACATACCAAGAATACTAGCATTGGTAATTAAGCAGGAGATGCTTGCAGTTGGAGGTGATTCTGCAACACCTAAGGAGACTATATTAGGGGGTTTAGAACCAGCTGATATCCTAGTATTTGGGACTATAAACCAGTTGAATAAACTCATTAGCAAGCTTAAATTAATGAGATTCAAAATATTAGATAAATACAATTTGATAAATGGACCAGAGTTAGCTAAGCTGATTGAAAATGCTATAGCTTAATCATTTAAATTAGCTATCGTATTCCTATCTAGTATTAGAAT
>CAZHBK010000050.1:0-7914 GCA_964530465.1 uncultured Nitrososphaeria archaeon
ATTTACATCCAACGCATTTCGTTGGATCGATATATAGAAAATATCTAGGTATCTCCGCCATGCAAGCTCACAATTATAATTATTACAGCCAGTATACCATAACTATTGGAATCAAAGTGTTCCGAGAAAACGATATTTATGGAATTAGAAATGAGTCTATATAGATATATCTATATTTTCATCTTCCTCTTAATAAACCTATAATACTCCACGATTTTCCTACCTGTTTTAGATAACTTAACTCTACCAGTATATCTATCCTTATCAATTAACTTAAGTGAAAGCCTTTTCTGCAGACTTAAAAGCTTTCTTCTCACGCATGTATGAGATATATTTAGAATACTTGCTATCTGTCTAATACTATATCTCTTATCTATTAAATCTAAAATCTCAAGCTCATCATCATATATTTCAATACCATTATGGGTCTTTAAGGAGATTCTTATCTTAGGTATTAAGATGAGATTTCTAGGATTAATAGGGCATTTTAATTCAGATACTTCAGTACTTTTTAAAATACTTAATTCATAGAGTTCTTCTGAGAATGGACATCTAGATATATATCCATTACAATTGACATATAAGGTATTGCAATTATCCCTAAAAGTCCTAGTAAGTATTTGGAATGGGAAATCTCTATAAAATGCTGTTCTCTTAAGGTAGCATCCTATAAAATATCCTGATGCTTCAGATATAGATATATCTTTAACTTTAGAAGATATAAAGTTAATTAAATCAATGTGTTCCTCAATTGCTGGATGTTCTAAAACTTTAAGATGCAATCCTCTAATTCTACAGAAGTTTAAAACCTTTTTAATATCATAATCATTAACATGAGGTATAACCGGGAATATAATTTCAATATTTTCAAAACCATGAGACTCAATAGCTAGTATATCTTGTTTGGCCATATTCAATTTTGGATATGAATCACATATTATGAATAAGTTATTAATGTATTCTAAAAGGTTTAGCTTTAGATTTAGAAGATCTGAGATTCCAAGCATTAAATTTAACGATCTACAGGCTCTATTTAATAATCTTAAGATATTAGATATATCATTATTTGAAAATGGATCAGGACATAAAATGAATATATCATTGAATGTAAACCCAAGACCACTTAAAAACTCAACTACATTCTTAATACTCTCATATTTGATAGAACCTCCTGAATTTAGAGGTTTCCATAAGCATATTTTACATGATGGATTATATGATCCATTTAAATGAATCAGTAAGGTAAATTTCTTAGAACTTACACCCATAGCATCCTCAACTAAAATAATTCATATGTATAAATTTAATTGTTTAGGATGAGGTATAAAGTATTCTTATGCTATGTTAGAAGACCCGATGATTATTCGAGGATATATAGACATTTTATGAGTAGCCTATTTATGGAGGAGGAGGTAGGAGTCATAGACTACAGTGATATCTCAAATGTAATGGAAGAGAAAGTAGAGGAGTACGTTATTAGAGATATCGATGTTATAAAGAGGATACTAGATAAATTAGGATATAGAGAATTTGAAGATAAGATAATACTTGAGATTATTTTAAAGAGGTGCGAATGAATTTAATCTGAGGTAATACTATATGGCTGATGATAAAACAAGTAAGTTAAGATACTTTTTAGAATACTTCATAGATCATTTGGAAGAACATCTAAATGAACTTCTAGAATATTCTGAAGCTATAAGGGATGAAGAGCTTATTAATGCTATCAGAGAAGCTAGTGAATGTATTAGAATGGGTGAGAATAAGCTTAAACAGATATTAAATAAATTAACAAGCTAGCTCTCTGATTTAAAGAACTGGCCAATCAAATCCGATAAAACTCTTGCAGATTTAACTACCTCACTTGATATAGTACATCCATAGCATATATTAGAATATGATATTTGAATGCCTAGGATATACACCTCTATCTTCAATCCACTTAACTTTAATATTAAATCGATAGGTATATTATGCGTAGTGTACAATGTAGGCTTAATACCTTTTATATTTATAAATACTATATCTCCAGGATTTAAGCCAGCATCTATAGCATCGAAAATGATTATTTTCTCAGGATTAAATACATTTAATACTTTACTAATATTCAACATATGAGGATCTGCAATTACTACATGCTTCATATTATGCTTTCTATTTAGCCTTCTAGCTATAAAGACGCCTACTCCATCATCCCCCATTAACTGATTACCTACTCCGATAAAGAGCGTATTGGTATTTCTAAAACTGGCTACTATCTTCTTTAAGTCATTAAGTGATTGAAGAAGGTACATTCAAATCAAAAATAATAAAGATAATTTCCTATCTATTAGTTTAAAATCCCAATGTAACAATGTATGGTATACTATAGTTAAGTATTAATTGATGATGATTTAAACTCTACCTTTATATCACGCTTTGTTAATTCCTCCAGAATTATCTCCATAAGCTGATTACTATATCCTATATCTCCCGGTAGTATTATTCCTGGCTTGAAATATTCCTCTTTAAGAGCTAATAATCTTGCTATTACTGCCGCAGTATATCCTGTTGTTCTAGCCATCGAGGTATGTCTTGTCTTTAGATCATAGTAGTCTATTAATGTAGATTTATATTCAATCTTAGATCCATTTTTAACTCCTCTTATAATCGTTATTAAAATGGTTATATCTTCATCGATTCCATGTCTAAACTCTAAGTATGGTTTTAACATTACTGTTGTAAGTTCTCTAGGTATTACTTTAAAGCCTTTATAGTCTACAGGGTTTTTACTTAAGAATCCTAGATCCCTAAGCGTTTTAACTATATTTATATGACCGGGATTTCTTAGGGTTTTCTCAAAGCCTCTATTAATCTTAATCCCCTTCCTCTCTAGGAATTTAATTACGCTTCTAAATCCATCTGTGTAGAATGCTTCAAATCTACCTAGACCCTCCACCTCGATATTCTCTAATCCAGATAATGCTTCAACATACTTTATAGATCCATTATCTATAATCTTAGCTGCTTCAACGTATTCATTCCATAAGGATTCAATATTGAATAGAACTCTATAATACAATGGTGGTTCAGGATTCTTTAGAACACCACCAACATATATCAGTGCCTCATCGACGGAATCCAGCTTAGATATTGAATATGCTATTAACATATCACTAAGCCCTGGAGCAACACCACAGCCAATAGCAATTCTAGAGTTATTATCCCTAGCTATGGAATCATACTCGAGCAAGGGATCTTCATATGTTAGATCAACTACTTTAATACCTAACTCAGCCTCAACAGGTATAAGCTTTAAAGCAATAGAATGTGGAAGAGCATTAACAACTACATCAATATTGTAGTCCTTAATTATCCTAGCCAGTAAATTCCTATCAAGAACATTACCTCTAATAGTCCGAAGCCTATCACTATTAATATCCTTAGAAAGTCTGTCTAATAACTCAGCAGCAATATCAACGGCAATAACGTAATTCTCAGAATCCCTAAGTAAATCATATACAATAGCACGACCCATCATACCACAACCAAGAACTAGAAACTGCATTCTCTAACTACCTCGTTAGCCAAGTAATTACATTTGATATTAAAGGGCTAAGATTGGAATAAAAGTTAGTCTAAATTTCTGAATTTATAGTAATGTGACAATTAGTCTATAAGTAAGCCTATAATTCCTTAAGAGCTTGCTCTAAATCATTTATTAAGTCATTAACATCTTCGATGCCGACTGAAAATCTTATTAAGTCCGGAGTTATACCTCTCTTCAAACGCTCCTCTTCAGGGAGTCTTGAGTGAGTCATTATATATGGGCATTCAATTAAGCTTACTACACTCCCTAAACTAACAGCTGATTTAATTATCCTAAGTCTTGTTAGGAACCTCTTAGCATCCTTTGGATCATTTGACCTTAATCTGAATGATATCATTCCTCCGCCACACTTCATCTGTTTTCTAGCTATATCATATTGTGGGTGTGATTCTAAAAATGGATAGATGACCTGCTTAATTTTAGGATGTTCTAATAGATATCTTGATAACTCAAATGCATTTCTACAGTGTCTTTCCATTCTTAATGCTAGAGTTTTAATACTTCTAAGTAAGAGGTATGAGTCGAATGGAGGTAGGGGAGTACCTAACCTAGACCTCATATACTTAACGCATTCATAATCCTCTAAGCTATTGAATGTAGCTATTCCAGCTAGTATATCATTATGACCTCCTAAATACTTAGTAGCTGAATGTACTACTATATCAGCACCTAATTTGATTGGTTTCTGAATATATGGTGATGCAAAAGTACTATCTACAATTAATTTTACGTTATATCTACTTGCAACCTCTGAAATAGCCTTAATATCAGATATTTTTAATAGTGGATTCGAGGGAGTCTCAATAAATATAATCTTGGTTCTATTAGAGATCTCCCTCTCTATATTTTCTGGATTTGTGGTATCAATGAACTTCACATGTAACTTGTACTCGTCTCTCAATTTATGCATCAAACCTTCAGTTCCACTATATAAATCATCTGAAACGATAATTTCATCTCCTGGTTTTACTAGAGATAATATTACTGTTGCTATAGCAGCCATTCCAGATGAAAATGCTAGTGATGCCTTACCACATTCTAAAATAGTCATTTTACTTTCTAATGCTTTACGAGTTTGATTATCAACTCTAGAATATACGTATTCTTGCTCCTCACCATACCATAAGTATGTTGTAGACATGTGTATTGGAGGAATGATATCCGGTTTATACTCCTCACCAGCATGAATACATAGAGTAGAGAAGTTTAACTTATTCATATCAGATCACATATTATTAAAACGCAATACATCTTTAATTAAATAATCAATTTATTAGATTATTAGAAGAGAAGAGAAACGCTTAATTTAATTAGAATCTAATTTCGATATGCTTAGCTCTATCTGGCTAATCCTAGATACATCCTACCGAGTTCTGGATGGTTTAATAAACTATCTGCACTACCTTCGTATATTGTCTTACCGTTAACAAGTAGATATGCATAATCAGATATTTCAAGTGCTTTCTTAGCATTCTGTTCAACAAGTAGTATCGTCGTATTATATTCATCTCTAAGCTGTATTATCTTATCGAATACTTGAGTAGCTATTTTAGGCGCTAAATTTGAGGTTGGTTCATCAATTAGAATCATTTTAGGTCTTCTCATCATGCATATTGCTAATGCAAGCATCTGTCTCTCACCACCACTCATCTGATAAGCCTTCTTATTCATGTAATCTCTTAGGAAGGGGAATATCTGTAATACCTCCTCTAATCTCTCCTTTGCGGCATCTTTATCTAATAGATATGCTGCCATTAGTAAGTTCTCTCTAACACTCATGTTATTAAATACGTTATTTAATTGTGGCATGTACGCAATACCTAATCTAGCTCTTTGAAATGGCTTTAATCGAGTAATCTCCTTTCTCTCAAAGAATATCCTTCCCTTATATAATGTTGTTATTCCATGTAGTGTCTTTAGTAATGTTGACTTACCACTACCGTTGGGGCCTACGATAACGGTAATACTATTTTTAACGACTTTAATATCCACACCAAATAATACATGGATCTTACCATATCCAGCATGTATATCCTCAGCCTTTAAGATAACATCCATATTAACCACCTAGATAGGATTCAATAACCTCCTTACTTAATACTACCTTTTCAGGTTTCCCCTCTGCTATTATACGTCCTCTATGCATTGCAAATGCATAATCAACATATTCTAATGCGATATCCAATCTATGCTCGATAATTAAAAATGTAATATTCATTTGATCTCTAAGCCTTTGCATCAACTTACATATCTCACCTGCAATTACAGGATTTAAACTAGCTAGAGGCTCATCCATAATCATTACTTTCGCATCAACCATAAGAGCCCTCCCAACTTCGACAAGTCTTAACTGCCCACCACTAAGCTCTCCAGCTCGTCTATCCCATAATTCATCAATACCTAAAAACTCAAGTATTCTATATGCCTTCTCAACAGCCTCCTCCTCATACTTTCTCCAACTCCTTTTAAAAAGTGATCGAATCCATCCCTCACCGGGATTTTTAATGCTAGTTAGTAGATTCTCTAATACTGTTAACCTAGGCCATATAGATGGTACTTGAAAAGTTCTAACAATACCCATCTTATATAATTCGTGAGGAGGCTTACCAGTAATGTCGATACCATTATAGAATACTCTACCGTCATCAGGTTTATATACACCGCAAATTGTATTTACAAGAGTGGTCTTACCGCTACCATTAGGTCCTATTAAAATTGATATCTTCCTCTTAGGAATTCTAATAGAAACATGATCAACTGCTTTTAAAGCACCAAAAAACTTACATAAACCCTCCGTAGTTATAATATATTCATCATTAACCATACTACTCACTCCATTACTCATATAGTCCATTATGAGATTACTCATGGATTAAAAAAGTATTTTTAAAAATAAAATAAAAACCAGATTTTAAAATAGGTGAGAGAGTTATCCTGATATAGTCCATCCTTTAGCTTTTAGCCATGCTTTACCTTCTGGAGTCCATGTTATAGCATCTGTAGTACCACTGTAGTGAGCTATTACAAACCACCTAGTTGCATTTAATGTCCATATTGCGTAGTCTCCAACGCCTCTATCTCCATTCTCATTTAATTTACACCATCCAGTGAGTCCGAAGTATGTTTCTGCAACTCTAGGTAGTACATTCTTAATTGCTTCACCATCATATTTACCAGCCACTAATACTGATAGTGTCGCAACCCATATACAATCATACAATGCGAACTGATAGCTCTCTGGTCTCTCTCCAGTCTTCTTCTTATATCTCTCAATGAAGCTTGCCTGTCTAGGGTTAAATCCAACTTCATAATACGTGCTTAGGAACCCTATACCCGCCTTATCGATAACCTCACCAAATGTATCTCTAATCCTCGTACTACATACAGTTCCATCTGTTCCAAACCATTTGATACTCATTAATACCTTACTTTCCTTTGCCGCTGTGAAGAATGATACAAAGTCTTCTGTGAATGAAATTGCGAGTAAGCCTACATCCTTACCAGCACCAAGACTTCTAACATGATCTTCAGCCTTTCTAGCTTCAGGTGATAGATCTGGTGCTGATGGATCATATTTAATACCTATGACCTTACCTCCTAATGCTTCGAAATCTTTCTTAAATTCTTCATAAAGCCCTGATCCCCATTCATCACCTCTATATACGACGACTGCCTTCCTAACACCGCATACCCACATTAATTTAGCTAATGCCTTACTCTGGTATGCATCTGTAGGTACAAGTCTGAATAGATAATCGTTTGGAATTCCTAGAGCTATAGCTGTTGATGCGTAGCTTATAGCTACGATTTTATGCTCGTTTATAAAGCTATATATTGCTCTACAATCACCACTAGTATATGGTATTACTATTTTAACGCCTCTAGCGGCAAGCGATTGAACCGCTGCGAGTGCACCTTCAGGACTCGTCTTTTCATCCTCGAGATATAACTTAACTCTATATGGTAAGCCCATCTCAGCAAGCCATTTATTAACGTCTTCAACAGCTAACTCGGCAGCAGCCTTATAATATGGTCCTGCAGATGCTAAAGCACCAGTCATAGAAACTAATACTCCTACTGGAATTTCCTTAGGAATACCACCAGCGGCTGCAGGTGTAGCCGTTACAGTAACATACTTAGTAGTTGTAGCAGTTGCCGTTACCGTGACCGTTGCCGTACCTCCAGCCACAGGTTTAGTTACTATCTTAGGTGGAGCTGCAAAATAGCCTACTACACCGCCAATGATCAATCCGATTATTAGGAATACTACAGCGTATAGAATCGGTGATCTCCCACCAGCCTCTGACATATGGACACCTCAGTAT
>CAZHBK010000050.1:7924-8632 GCA_964530465.1 uncultured Nitrososphaeria archaeon
GTATAGGACAGAGATATTAACTCTTGAATATATATAAGGATATGAATCATTATTTAAATAAAGTTGCATGATATTTGATAATCCACGCCTAATATTATTAATTTATTCAAACGCGCCTATATAATTGCATCAAGCTGTAAGCGATTCTATTCTTATCTTCGTTCTTTTTCAATCTGTCTATTATTTCCTTAAAGTTTGTCGTCTTGCTTGGTTTCTCGGGAAATATTCCATCTGGTCTATATATCAATATGAATAATAATGCTATTGCAAATAGCATGCTGGCTAGATAGTTTAAGTCAAAGGGTACTTTAAAAACATATTTATATTGTCTTACAAGTCTATCTACTAGTGTATAGATGAAAGCACCCATAGCAGCACCAGCATTATTAGCTACGCCTCCAATTGTAACAACTGTTATAATTACGAAGGTTCTAAAAGTTGAGTAATCATCGGGGTGTACGCCACCTACGTAAAATGCATATAATGCTCCCGCGATACCGGCTATCGCCGAGCTAACCATCATTACGTATTTCCTAGCTTTAACGATATCCTTACCGAATGTCTCAGCAGCAATCTCATTATCTCTTGCTGCTCTAAGCATTCTGCAGAGGGGAGAATTAGCGTATCTCTCAGCATAAAACCATATTATAAAAGCGATTACTAACATAACAGATACTTCAGTAATATCATGTATTACTATATTTGATG
>CAZHBK010000051.1:0-8623 GCA_964530465.1 uncultured Nitrososphaeria archaeon
TGGTATGGATTAATCAACAGTATACAGATTAGATATATGGCTACCCCTTAGGGGTTGTGCGGGCATCCCCCACAAGAAGCTATATGGGGGATGACCCGCACTAGAGGCTACCCCTTAGGGGTAGCAGAGGAAGGTGTGGAGAATTTCCCTCATTTTTAGAAGGTGAGAATATGAAGGCTTTTATTGATGTTCAAATGAGGATTCCACATCATGTTTACATTCCGGAGGAGGATAAAGTCTACAAAGTTACCAGTCTTATAGAGTTTTTAAAAGATAAGGAGATAAAGGAGGTCTATGTTGAAGAGATGGATTCAGAGCTTATGAATCAACTTCTTTATAATGGAATAAAGATATACCATTTACGAATAAAAAACCACAGAGAATGGAGGAAGAAATACGGACTTAAGAAAAGTCATGAAAACGATGCACGATTGTTATATTTAATACATAAAGATCATCCAGAGTACTTCAGGGAGTATACACCAAGACAGCTGCCGAAAGATCCAGATATAGAAAAATACATTTTAATTCTGAGAGAGATGAAAAAGACTAAACAGATGATTATACTTAATGAGAGGAAAGGATTACCAGTAGAACACTTGAGAGAATATGAGAGAGAACTTAATAGATTACAATTTAAACTTTATTGTAATTTAAAAAAGAAGTATAGTTTTATCTTTGAGAAGTTTAATGATATTAAGGGGCTGGCGGGAGGGAACTTATTATATTTTTTAACTTTGATTCCAAGAATTGATAGCTTTAAGAGCGCGAGATCGTTCTTGGTTTACTTAGGGTTAAGAGCGGTGTACGATGGAAGAAATAACTATAATAGGAAGGCGAGACAGGTACTTATCAGTATTGCAATAAGAGTAGCTCAGTACAATAGCATTAAGTTTAACCCGAGAAAGCCAAATTGGAAGTTTATTAGACAGTTGGCAATCCTAATTTATACGAGGCTTAGAGGGAGTGGAGTAGACCGATAGTGAGGTTTATTTCTATTTATCACTGTGGGGAAAATCCCGCAAGGTTTCATCATCCCTCCACCATTATCGGTCTACTCCACCTAATCCCTCTCCTCCCTCTTATTTCTCTACGTGAAGCTGATGAATGAAAAACACGATTTAAATCTATCTAAAATTTTTCATTATTTTTCTTCGAATAATTATTTAAATTTACCTAAGTGATTGTTTTAACAAGCAACCATCGATAGTGTTGCTTTACTTACATATCTATACACTCAACTATAAAGCTACCTAGTTAGATTATTAGATTATATTAAATTATAGAATTACACATTAAGTGGGTTAAAAGGAATTTATTTCAGTATTTAAATTAGGTTATTTTCATAAGGTAGGAGGTAAATTTTTATAACGATTACTTTAGAATATCATATATCATGAGGAAATTCCTTGATTTTACAGATTTTACTAAATTCACATTTATATGTGAACCTAAAATCTCCCCATCTAGAGATAGCATCTGCTTTACTACTGCTAGAGCGGATTTAGACAAGGATTGCTATATCTATTCAATATGGCTTTATAATATTAAGGATGGGGGATTGAGACTTCTTAAAACTAACTGCTTCCAGGTTAGATGGCATAAGCGTGGTGATAGAATACTATGTATGTATAGGGATTCTGATAAGTTATCTAAGATCTACGTAGTATACCTATATGGTGAAGCATACAACATTTACGAGACTAAGGATTTAATAGTTAATCAAGTTGAATGGTGTGGAGATAAAATTGTACTTGTGGCATCTACTAAGAGTAGAGGTAGCGGAGTACATGTTATAAATAGAGTACCGATATGGTTTGATGGTAGGGGATTCATATATAACACTATATCAAGCATATATGTACTTAATCAATATAATGGCTATATCGAGAGGCTTTCTAGTGAGGATTTGAATGTTAGGTTGATAGCGGTATCTAATGGAGTGGATAAGATAGCATTTACAGCATTACCTATAGACGAGTATAACATATATCTAAGCTATATCTATCTATTAGATTTAAGGAAGGAATCTATGGTTAGGGTTTTAGATAAATCAATGTATATCTCTGCATTATCATGGAGTCCCGATGATAAATACATTGTTTTTAGAGGACATGATTTTAAGAGGGGATTTGCAACACATGAATGTATTTGGATTCTTAATTTAGATACATCCGAATTAATTAATCTAACTAGTGAATTGAATAGAAATACTTCAAAGAGAGTGTATTGTGATTTAAGAAGCCCATACTGCTTCCATGTAGATTCATATCCTATATGGGATGGTAGATATATATACTTTCCAGTTTCAGACTCAGGAAGATATAATATCTATAGGATTAATGTTGATACTAGAGAGATTGAGAGAGTTTTAGTAGGTGATTATGTAGTTGAATCATATGATGTACATGGTGATATAATTGCATATGTTAAGAATTCAGCAGTAGAACCACCTGAATTATGGATATACGCTAATGGGGATTATGGGAAGGTTACTAATTTCAATGATGAAATCATTAAACACTATCATATAGCTGAACCAGAGAGATTTACATTTAAAGCTAGTGATGGTGTTGAGGTTGAAGGTTGGATTTTAAAACCATTTAAATGTAATGATAAAGTGCCGGCAATCATAAATATACATGGTGGGCCTAAGAGTGCATTTGGATATACATTCATGTTTGAACATCAATTACTGGCTTCTAAGGGTTATGCTGTAATCTATTTAAATCCTAGAGGTAGCGACGGATATAGCGAAGATTTCGCTGATATACGTGGTATATATGGTACTAGAGATTACATGGATATAATTGAAGCATTAGATTATATAGCTTCAAGATTTGAATTTATAGATCCAGATAGATTGGGTGTAACTGGAATATCATATGGTGGATTTATGACTAACTGGATTATAACACATACAGATAGATTTAAAGCAGCTATCTCACAGAATGGTATATCTGATTGGATCTCGATGTTCCAAACAACAGATATCGGATTATTCTTCTGCCCCGATCAAATAGGTGGTGATCCATGGAGTAATACGAAGGAGTATATTGAGAAATCACCAATTACCCATGCTAGGAATGTTAAAACACCAGTAATGTTCATACATACGATAGACGACTATAGATGTTGGATTGATCAAGCTATTAGATTCTACATATCTCTAAAATACTTAGGTAAGGAGGCAGAGTTAGTATTATTTGATTCTGGAGGGCATGTCTTTGGATGGATTGGAAGACCTCGCTATAGAGTTGAAAGATTGAAGCATATGATTAGATGGTTTGATAAACATCTTAAGAAATAGGTATCTATTTCTTCTTTTTATCTAGCCCTCAATCTCGGATTTAAAACTTCATCTAATCCATGACTTATCAATGTGAATGCTAAGACGAGTAGTGTAATGCATATACCTGGTGGTAGGATATACCACCAAGCACCAGATACTATAGCACCACATGAATTAGCATAATATAATATCATACCCCAGCTTACATGAGTTGGATCTCCCAATCCTAAGAAACTTAAGCCAGCTTCATATAGTATTGCATATGCAACGGATAGTATTCCATTAGTGAATATTATAGGCATTGTATTAGGTAATATAGTCTTAAATATGATATATCTATCATTTGCACCAACAGCTTTAACAGCTTCTACAAATAGCCTCTCTCTAAGAGATAAGACTTGCGACATTACTGTTCTAGCTGTTGTAGGCCACGTAGTTATACCGATTATAATCATTATATTCCATATGCTAGATCCGAATAATGCAGCGAATACAATCATTAATGGTAGCCATGGCATCATTATAAACATATCCGTTATTCTCATCAATATATCGCTAAGAATACCTCCATAATAACCACCTAATAACCCAAGTATAGAGCCTATTATAATACTTATGAATGCTGCAACTAATCCAACTATTAGAGATATCTGAGTGCCATATATCACCAGCGTTAATATATCTCTACCTAATTCATCAGTACCAAGTAGGAATTTCTCATTTGGTGGTGCTAATGGCGTGCCTATATATAACTGGTTAGGTTTATATGGTGTTATATAAGGTCCTATAACTGCAACAGCTATGAAGAATGATAATAATATTAATCCTGCTAATCCAATCTTATTCCTCTTATATTCATCCCAAGTCCTCTTAATCCTTATAAATGTCTTATAGATACCCCTCTTATACTTCATCATATCTACCATCTCTACTCATATCTAATCCTCGGATCTAGATACCCATATAATATATCCGCTATAAAGTTAGCTAGTAATACAGCTACTGAGAATATTATGAATAAGCCTTGAAGTACTGGATAATCCTTACTCATCACAGATAAGAACAAAAGCCTCCCAATTCCATCCCATGAGAATACAGTCTCCGTAAGTATTGCACCACTAACTATCGATGCCGAGTTAATCGCTATAACTGATATTAATGGTAGCATTGCATTCTTAGCAGCATGCTTATATACTATCCTACGAGTTGGAATACCCCTAGCTAAAGCCATAGTTATATAGTCTTGTGTTAATGCATCAAGCATACTATTCCTCATAAATAGATAGTACTGACCACAGAAGATCAATGTTAAAGTAGTCATTGGAGCTATTAAATGATGGAGATAATCTAATAAGTAGCTTATGAAGTTTGGATATGTTGCTCCAGCAGTTACAGTACCTCCAATAGGTATTACATGTAAGTAGTATCCGAAGATTAATAGTAGGATCATGCCTATGAAGAAGCTAGGGCTGGATAGGAGGGCCATCGACGTTACGAGTAACCCGAGATCAATCTTCTTACCCCTTCTCCATGCTGAGAAAGCACCTAGTAATATCCCTATTACTATAGATAATGCTGTTGAAGAACCCATTAAAGCAAGTGTATTAATCATCTTACTACCAAATATAATATTTGCAACAGGCTCGCCAGTAAAGTAGAATGATACTCCAAAATTACCCTTGAGTAAATTCTTAATAAATAATACATATTGAACCCATAATGGCTTATCTAATCCGAATTGATGTATAAGTCTTCTTCTAGCCTCCTCAGTAATATTAGGATTGCCTATTAATATAGCTGTTGGATCACCAGGCATAACTCTAAATAGGAAGAAGTCAAATGTAATCATTGAGAAGAATATTATAATCATTTCAATAGTTCTCCTGAAGACGAATTCTCTAAACCCCATACTCCCACTACTACCTGAAGCTACTTCAAGGACTACATGCCATTAATGATAAAAATAAGATGATAGAGGTTATGAAGTTAAATATACCTACTTACCACGTTTAAACAAGAATACTACTATAGCTATTATAACCACGATTACAATGATTATCCCAGCTATCGTAAATGGCGACATTCCTGCTTGCGGCGTCGGTGTGGGTGTCGGAGTGGGTGATGGGCTAGGCGATGGAGATGGTGTAGGACTGGGTGTAGTAGTTGGAGTAGCTGTTGGTGATGGTGACGGTGTTGGTGTTACAGCTCCAGGCATCTCCCTAATACCATCATTATCTACATCAATATAGCCTGCTTTATCAAGTATCTCAGCTGCTTTAGTTAAATTAAATGGATACTGTGGTAGGTTTGGATTATGCCATACACCCCATGACTGAGGTACAAAGCTATCTATTGGTATTGCATATCCAAGATATAACTTCTTGACAATCGTCTCTTTATCAACAGCATAAGCAAGAGCCTTCCTAACATTGATATCATCGAATGGTTTTCTCCTTAAGTTGGGTATGAAGTATCTGAAGTTCAAACCTGGAGCTTGTCCAACCTCAATATTTGGATCTTGCTTGAGTGTTGCAATTGCAGTCCTAGGAATGTATCTATACATTACATCGACTTCACCAGCTCTCAATGCTAATACTGCAGCAGATGAATCGGCATATACCTTAAGGAGTATCTTATCTAGATGTGGATGCCCCTTCCTCCAGTAGTTTGGATTCCTAACTAACTCTATAAATTCGCCTCTCTTCCACCTAACCCACTTAAATGGACCAGATCCTATCATAGAGCAGTTAGATGCATTCCAAGGAGTCTTCTCCCATATATGCTTTGGAAGTATTGGGAATGATGCAAATGTAGTTAGTAGCCATGCATATGGCTTCTTCATGTATATCTTAACAGTATATTTATCGACAGCTTCAGCGTGATCGATTAATTCGAAGTATGAATACCATGTAGCAGGCTTATACTTTAATACTAGTGATATTGTAAATACAACGTCATCTGCGGTTACAGGCTTTCCATCATGCCATGTAGCATTCTTAACTAAGTAGAATGTCCACACCTTACCATCCTTACTAACCTCCCATCTCTCAGCTAGATAAGGTACTACTGATAGATTTGGTGCGAATTCAACTAGGGTATCATATATCATCCTATCGATATATGCCTCAAGAGCTAATGTTCTAAGTAGTGGATTCTGAGTTTTAATATCACCAATCATTGCAAGCCTTAAAACACCACCCTCCTCACCACTAGCTAATCTAACATTTAGATACGTCCATATATTCATTATACCTCCGGGCATCGGCACGAATCCAGTAAACTTCTTATTGTATGCAAAGATTACATACTCGGTAAATATCGGGATACTATATACATTTTCAGCAATAATCCTTTGAATCTCATATATAATCTGCTTTAATTTCACAGGATCAGTAGTAACCATTGAATCCTCAAGTAATTTATCAAGCTTACTATCATTAACACCGGCAATATTAAAACCTGATTTAGCATATTTGGAGTGGAATAACTCCGGAAGATAGCTTGGAGTAGGCTCCATTAGCATCCCACACATAGCTATATCGAAGTCATGAGTCTTCATCATAGCGTTGATCCAAGCACCAGTCTCCATAGCTTTAACATTGACTTTAATACCTATCTTAGCTAAATCCTCCTTATATATCTGAGCTACCCTAACCCACATAGGTAGCTCAGTTGGAACAATTAGATCGAATATAAGCTTCTTCCTCTCTAATGCCTGAACCTCCATTATCATCGGCATTGTAGCAGATATTAGTAACATTAGTACTAATATACTGATTAATATTAGACGCCTATTCATGAATCTCCCTCGCTTAATTAACGAGTTATAATAAAAGAATGAAAAATTTTTAATATATAAATGATTTTCTTATCTTTTTGAAAATTCATGAGTGCTCAGAAGCTTCTAAATGTAAAGTATCTAAAAATGTATTATTTGACGAGAGATGGAAGATGGGTTAGAGCTGTGGATAATGTCAGCTTTGACCTTAATAAAAGTGAGGGATTAGGTATTGTTGGTGAAAGTGGTAGTGGTAAGAGTAGTTTGGCGCATACCATTATGAGGATACTACCATATAATGCAAGGATTTTAGATGGAAAGATACTATTAGATGGAGTGAATATATTGGATTTAGATGAGAAGAGGTTTAGGAGAGAGGTTAGATGGAAGAAGATTTCTTTAATACCTCAGGGAGCTATGAATTCATTAAACCCGGTATATAAGATTAGTGAGCAGATAATTGAAACTATTATGACTCATGATAACATTGATAAAAATGAAGCTAGAGCTCGAGCTGAGAAGTTATTTGAATATGTTGGATTAGATCCATCATTAATAGATAGATACCCACATGAGTTTAGTGGTGGTATGAAGCAGAGGGTTATGATAGCTATGGCTTTAGCATGTAATCCAGAAATCGTTATAGCTGATGAACCAACTACGGCATTAGATGTAATCGTACAAGCTCAGATATTAAAACTCATACGTGGTTTGAAAGATCGGTTTAATATGGCTATAATTCTAATAACACATGATCTATCAATAGTACCTCAGTTATGTGGGAAGCTGGCTATAATGTATGCCGGTAGGATCCTCGAATACGGTAGTATTAGGGATTTATTTAAAAACCCATTACATCCATATACTAAAGGTCTAATGAATGCAATACCAGATATTAGGATGAGGAAGGAGATGAAGTCAATACCTGGAAACCCACCAAACCTACTCGATCTACCAACTGGATGCAGGTTCCATCCGAGATGTCCGTATTTTAAAGAGGGTTTATGCAATAAGATTGATCCAGAATTAGTAGAAGTTGATAAAGAGCATTATGTAGCATGCCACTTATACTCATGAGGTAGGTGTTGTAGATGGATGTTATTCTTAAAGTTGAAAATTTAAAGAAGTATTATGAGATTAGAAGAGGATTGCTATCTACATTATTTAAACGTGGATCGGTAACGTATATCAAGGCTGTTGATGGAGTAAGCTTCGATGTTAAAAATGGTGAGGTATTTGGGTTAGCTGGTGAATCTGGATGTGGAAAGACGACGTTAGGTAGGACGATACTAAGATTAACAGAGCCGACAAGTGGTAAGGTTTACTATAGAGGTACTGATGTATTCTCTCTTAGTAAGGATGAACTTAGGATTATTAGGAGGGAGATGCAGATTATATTTCAAGATCCATTCGAATCTCTGAATCCCAGAATGCTAATATATGACATACTTGCAGAACCACTTAGAATACATGGCTTAGAGGATAATCTAGATGAGAGAGTTTTTAAAATGCTTGAGTTAGTTGGGTTGACTCCTCCAGAGGAATTCATATAT
>CAZHBK010000052.1:0-8611 GCA_964530465.1 uncultured Nitrososphaeria archaeon
GTCCTACCATATCCTAACTCCTTCTTAGCTTTTATAATAGTATCTACTAGCTCTTCTATCTCTAAATTTCTAATACTCCATTCCCCACCTCCTAATAACGCATCTATTATAATTAACCTCTTCTCTTTAATAGCTTTATTAAAATCAAATCCAAACTGTTTGGCTTGATTTATAATCGATTCCCTAGATTCTTCAGTTGTAACATAGATGTTTAAATCTCCATCCTCAATCCCCTCATTTATATAATGGAGGCATAGGATTGTCTTACCAGTACCTGGCTCTCCAACAGCAGCTACGAAAAAACCTCTAGGGATCCCACCTTCAATTAACCTATCTAACGTAGGTACTCCTGTTGATAATCTCTCCATTCCAATTAATCTAATATGGATCTAATGAACTAATAATTAACGCTTGAATACTTTTATTAGTTCTAAGTTTTTCTAATAGTCTAATTAATCGAGTTTGAATACGTACTTCCTAACTAGATATTTCATTAATTTATCCTCTAATACTTCAACCCCTATTCCTGGTTTATCAATCGTATGCATATAGCCACTATCATCTATAGTCCATGGAGGATCAACGACATCCTCTTCATAATATCTATTACTTGCTGATATATCATTTGGATATTTAACATTAGGTAGTGTAGCTAGTGATACTAAGTAAGCTCTTCCAACACCTGTCTCAAGCATTCCACCAATCCATATGGGTATGCCTGTCATTGATGTAAAATCATGTATTCTAAGGGATTCTGTAATTCCACTAACTCTACCAGGTTTCAGATTTATAATCATACAACTTCCAAGTCTATATGCAGCTCTAGCATCATTGAGTGATTTAATGCTTTCATCTAAGCATATAGGTGTGTTTAGATATTTCTGAAGTATTGAATGTTCAACTAAATCATCATAATGTAATGGTTGCTCAATCATAAGCAAGTTATATTTATCTAATCTCTTTAATAACGGTAAATCGTTAAGTGTATAGGCTGCGTTAGCATCAACTTGAAGAGGTATATCCCCAAGTCTCTTTCTAATGACATCAACTACATCAACATCCCATCCAGGTTTAATCTTAATTTTAATCCTTCTATATCCTTGATCTAAATAGTATTCAATAGTTTTAATTAACTCATCAATGCTGGATTTAATACCTATGCTAACCCCAGATTCAATTTTATCTCTAACACCACCTAACACTTTATATAACGGCTTATTCAACTCCTTAGCATGTATATCCCATAAAGCCATATCAATACCAGCTTTAGCCATATTATGTCCACGAATTATAGATACTCTTCTAATATATTCCTCAGGAGTATTAAATTCCTTACCTCTAATTAATGGAATTATATAATCCCTGATTACATGTAGTGCAGTATCAATGGTTTCATAACTATACCACGGTCCCTCACCAGCTACAACTTCACTCCATCCAGTTATATCGCTATCTGACGTAACCTTCAATATTAATGCAGGTCTCTTCTTTGTTGCTCCAAAACTAGTCTCAAATTTAGATTTTAACTCCATTACAATATGGAATACTTCAATAGACTTAATCTTCATACATACTCGCCTCTCAGAATATTCTCTAATGTCTCTTTAAGTAATACATAAAATCCTCTATTAGATTCAACAACATAATCATATATGTAGTATCCTCTCTTAAAGTAGTTTGTAAATACCTCTCTAGTCACATACCTCCATCTCCTAGCTAATTCAATATCTCTTAGTTTTATCTCATTAATATCGTATGGAATCTCAACAATAACATACTTAGACTCTAAATCTAAGTTTATCTTTACAGGTTTCCTAACTCCACATCTATTTACATCAGTTTCAATAGCGAATCCATAATCGTATTTCAGGTAGTCTTCTAACCTCGGATTAAAGTTACCAGATAGTCTTCTTAAAACTCTGGGGCTTTTAATCCACCATTCAACTTTAAACCTATCACTTTCTAGACCTACGTTCAGAGATGACTGCATCTCACCGTAATAGTTAACATGATATGTATTTGTTAGTGCTCCAAGCTTTCTAATATTAAATCTAGCATTAATACTCTGTAGTGGATCAAATGTCCACATTATTAAGTCTAAACCCTGCTTAATAACATATTCCCTCTGAGCTAATTTCAGATGATAGCCTATTCCCTTAAGTTTATACTCTGGAATTACACCAGCTATGTGCGAGTAATGTATTAATCTGCCATGGTAATATCCTAAGAATCCGTATAGAACTCCTATGGCCTCTCCAGACTCCTTAAAAGCTCCTAATGTTAAACCCCCATTTTCATTAGCTATATGTAGTATATAGTGTGATACTATACCGTATATATCCCCCTCCCAAATCTTCAGTTGTATATCTACAAGCATTTTACATTCATCGATACTTTTAGGCTTTCTAATTACAATCCTTTCAGTTCCAGAATCTTTCTTAACTTCAATAACCTTATATATCTCTATTCCCTCACCCAATTTAACACTAGCATCCAGCATTAACAATAAATTAAAATCTCAGAATAATAAAAGTAGTTTTAATGATTAGATTTAAACCTGTGTGGAGTGATTCCCTGGGAGCTAAATCATACTCGATATTCATCCCAATAGCAGGGTACAACATATTAATTGATCCTGGAGTAGCTATAATGCATGGAAGTTATCCAGCTAGTAGAAGTCTTAAGCTTAGATGGAGGGATGAAGCATATTCTAAGATTAGGGAGTTTATGGAGAAATCAGATATAGTAATTATAACACACTACCATCACGATCACTACTTATGGAAAAGAGACGATATAGAACTGTACGCTGGTAAGAGATTATTTATAAAGGATCCAAATTGTTATATTAACGACAGACAGAGAGATAGAGCATTAGAATTCATTAAGAATATTGTAGAGGAAGTCTTGAATGATTCTATAGATAGATATCTGGTAAAACCTCCAAATAAGATGAAGTTTAAAGATTATGTTGAAAGTTATAAAGAGGCTTTAAACATAGACTTAGGAGATTATAATGAAAGGAGGAGAGAGTTATTAGAGAAGGGAAGAGAGTGGTTTAAAAAGAGAGTTGAGAACTGGCTTAAAATAATGTGGATTAAGGAGATTTCAACAAAAGAGCTGTCTATAAGCTTCGCTGATTGTAAAGAAATCATGTTAAATGACTTAAGGATTAGATTTACGAAGCCATTATACCATGGTATTGAGTATGCTAGAACCGGATGGGTCTTCAGCATTATAATCGAGTATGCAAATGATAAACTAATATATACATCTGATTTACAAGGACCTACAATCGAGGATTATGCATCATGGATTGTCCGTGAAAACCCGAGAATTCTAATTTTAGACGGTCCCCCAACATATCTAATACCATACATGCTTAATATGTACAACTTTAGGAGGTGTGTTAATAATGTCATTAGAATTATCGAGGAGACAAAGGATCTTAGATTAGTGATATACGATCATCATTTAACCCGAGATCCAAAGTATAAAGATAGAGTATCAACCATATATAAGGTGGCTAGAGATAGAGGTGTTGAAATTACTACAGTGGCTGAATACCTTGGGTTAACGCCTGCATTAGAATTAATTAAGAAGGGATAAAGAGAATGACAGATATTTACTTATAGTTATAGTGTAGACTCTTAACTCTTCAGCATTAGATCTGAATAAGATACATCTATTAAATCATCACTCTTAATACTGAAAATTGATATAAGATTGTTCATCAATTGCTTATCGATATTTATTCTCTCAGCCGTAGTCTCTTTTTCAAACTCAATAAATGATCCTAATCCTTCAACAAAATCTAAGTGGATTTCGACATCCATTAAGTTATATATTTCACGTATTTTAGGAACGATCGTTAATACGCCGAGAACTCTTCTTAAAATTTGATCTAAAACTTTATAATTACCGCATACATCATAGATGAGAACTTTGCTTTCCTTTGGTTCTTTAATATCCTGTCTCAAGTAGTATATTAATCTAGCTTTAGATCCATCAATTATTCTAAGTTTAAGTCTTCCAATTCTAACCCTATAGTATATATCTACCTGTTTAAACTTACCAATAAAGACAGCATTATACTCCTTCAAAATCTCCCTAGCTTTATTTAAATCTCGATATCTAGCTTTTACCTCAATTAAATGCCTCATATATATAACATCCCAAAAATTTTAAGCAAAAAGTATATGTATAGTATTTAAATACATACTAATTCTATTATATTTGGAAGTATGACTGAGGTTATAAGCCTTATTGAGGGTATTGATAAAACACATGGAATATACTTACATTCATGTATTAACTGTGGTGGTGAAACTGAGGATTATTACCTTAGTAGAGGACTACCATGTAGTAAGTGTATTGGGAATAATGCCCAATTAATAACATTAGATGAGATATATGAGGTACTTAAAAGTAGAAATGTACTTTCTAAAGACTTCGAGAAATTATACCTTATTAATAAGAGAGTTGAGGAGATCAAGAAATTATTTAAAATACTGCTTGATAGTAGACCGTGGAGTGCTCAGAAGACATGGGCTATTAGAGTTTTAAAGGGTGTTAGTTTTTCAATTGTTGCACCTACTGGTGTGGGTAAGACTTTATTCGGTATGATTATGAGTATCTACTTAAGTGGATATTTAAAATGGGGCAAAAGCTATATTATTGTACCTACAACGCCCTTAGTTATTCAAGTTTATGAAAGAATTAAATCATTCCTTGATAAGCTAAATCTAAATATTAAAGTAGTATATTATCATAGTAGATTAAAAGCTAAGGAGAGAAGGGAGATCACAGAAAGCATTAAAAATGGAGACTTTGATATATTAATAACTACAAACCAATTCATATCAAGAAGATTCGATCTATTAGAAGGTAAGTTATTTAAGTTCATATTTGTAGATGATGTAGATGCAATACTTAGGAGTAGCAAGAATATTGAAAAGGTATTAATGTTACTTGGATTCACAAAGGAGGCTATAGATGCATCACTAATGGTTATTAAACTACAGAGAGAACTTACTAGAGTTAGGGATGAAGAGAGTAAGAATGAGATATTAAATGAAATTAATGAGCTAAAGAAGAAGTATGCACGTGGGGTTAGCGGTATACTAATTGTATCATCAGCAACGGGAAGACCCAGAGGGATGAAGGTTAAATTATTTAAAGAATTACTCGGATTCCAAGTAGGTTATAGACCTGAAACACTTAGGAATATTACAGATACCTATCTGATACCTGAAAAATCTATTGAGGAAGAGGTATATGATATAGTTTCTAAAATGGGTACGGGTGGTTTAGTTTTCGTACCAGTTGATAAGGGAGTAGAATATGCGAAGTATCTAGCTGAATATCTATCATCTAGGGGTATTAAGGCAGATTATTTCACATCTAATAGGTTAGATGCATTAGAGAAATTTAAGAATGGAGAAGTAGACGTACTAGTAGGAGTAGCAATATACTATGGTGTTTTAGTTAGAGGATTAGATTTACCCATGAGGATTAGATATGCTGTATTTGCAGGAGTACCAAGATTTAAATTCAGTGCTAGATTTGAAGAACCAAAGTTAATACAGATTATACGTACTCTTGGAATATTGAAATCTATAGTTCCTGAAGATGAAGTTAAGAATATCGATGATATGCTTAGAGTCTTAAATAGACTCATTAAGATGGGTTCGTATGCTGCTCTAGAGAAAGTATCTAAAGTGTTAACTGGTGAAGAACCACCAACTACAAAAGTTGAAATGACGGCATATCAGGCATTAAACTATATCAGAAGTAAGCTTAAGGAGAAAGAGGTTAGAGAAAAGCTAAAGAAACTACCTGATATTCAAGTTGTCGAGGAAGGTGGAGAGTATTATATCATGATACCAGATGTAATGACGTATATCCAGGCTAGTGGTAGGACTAGTAGATTATATGCTGGAGGTATTACTAAAGGTCTATCAGTAGTTATAGTAGACTATGAAAATCTGCTTAATGGGTTAATTAAGAGAATGAAGTGGATTATGGAGGATGTTGAATGGAGAGATATACTAGAGGTTGACCTAGAGGAGATTAAGGAGGAGATTGATAGAGATAGGGAGATAGTTAGGAAGGTAATTACTGGTGAGATTAAGAAGGAAGTTGAGGATCCAGTTAAAACAGCTTTACTCCTAGTTGAATCACCTAATAAGGCTAGAACTATAGCTAGATTCTTTGGAAGACCTAGTATTAGAAGAAGAGACGGAAATATCGTGTATGAAGTTTCGATAGGAAATTTAATGCTAATGATAACTGCTAGTGGAGGACACGTATATGATTTAATAACACTACCTAGAAGAGTGGAGAGGGAGAGGGGAATATGGCATGGAGTATACATAGGCGGTGATAATATATTCATACCGATATATAATTCAATTAAGAGATGTAGAAAATGTGGATATCAATTTACATCTGATTCTAAAGAATGCCCGAAATGTAAATCAACAGATATCATGGATTCATTAGATAGAGTTAAATTCCTTAGAGACTTGGCTAGTGAAGTTGATTTAGTTATAATAGGTACTGATCCAGATGTTGAAGGTGAGAAGATTGGATGGGATTTAGCAATGTTATTAAGGCCATATACTAAAGAGATATACCGAATGGAATTCCATGAAGTAACTAGAAAGGCTATTCTAAATGGTTTAAAGAATCTAAGAGGCTTCTATAAGGACTATGTTGAGGCACAGATTGTTAGAAGGATTGAAGATAGATGGATTGGATTCGTATTAACAGGGAAGTTAAAAACTGAATTTAAGAAGATTGTAAAGCCAGCTGAGTGGTATAAATGGAGGAGGATGGGCGAGTGGAGTGCTGGAAGAGTACAAACACCAGTACTTGGTTGGATTATAGATAGATGGAATGAAGCAAATGCTAGTAGAACAACAGTATACCAATTTAAACTACCATATGATATTAGCTTTGAAATACCAATTAAGGAGATACCTCCAGAATATAGAGTAGATCCAAAGAATATAGTATTCGAGATTGAAGCTGAAGAAATTAGAGAAGAAGTAGTAAATCCACCACCGCCATTTACAACCGATATGATGATTGAAGAAGCAAATAAAATGCTAAAGATTGGAGCTGATGAAATTATGAAACTAGCACAGGATCTATTCGAACAAGGTTTAATCACATATCATAGGACTGATAGTAATAGAGTTTCAGATGCTGGAATACAAGTTGCAAAAGAGTATTTGGATATGAAATTTGGAGCAGAAGCAGTTACATTATTTAAGCCTAGGAAATGGGGTGAGGGAGGAGCACACGAATGTATTAGACCTACAAGACCGGTTGACACCGAGACATTAATAGATCTTATAATGCAAGGCGATCTAATAGTCGGCATCCCACTAACTAAAATGCATTATAGGTTGTACAATCTGATATTTGAGAGATTTATAGCGAGTCAGATGAGCCCTGCTAGGATAATTAAACAGAGGGTTAGAGTATTATTTAATGGTAAGGTTGTGCATGAGGAAGATAGAAGTGTAGAAGTTGTTAGTAAGGGATTCTTAGAGGTATTAAAGTATTATCCATTAAAGCCACAGGTTAAAGTAGGTAAGCTTAGTGTTAAACCCGATGAAGTGATTACTAAAGAGAAATTTATGATTCCAGCATATACACAAGGTGATGTTATTAGAGAAATGAAGAATAGAGGTATTGGAAGGCCTAGCACATATGCTAAAATCATTAAGACGTTACTAGATAGAAGATATGTATACGAGAGTAAGAAAGCACACTGGTTAAGACCGAGTGATAAAGGTGTTAGGGTATACGAGTATCTATCTAAGAATTATAGTGATATGGTTAGTGAAGAGAGAACTAGATTATTAGAGAAGTATATGATTGAGATTGAAGAAGGAAGAAGGAATTATGAGGATATACTCCGTGAATTATACGAGGAGGCGAAGCATATAGAGGAGATATCACCAGAGCTTAAAGAACTTGAAGAGGCAGAGGAGATACATGCTTAGCGAGATTGAAGAAGCAGCAGAGTACATCAGTAATAGTAGATATCTAGTTGTGTTAACAGGTGCGGGTATTTCTGCGGAAAGTGGAATACCAACATTCAGGGGTAAGAATGGTCTATGGAGAAAGTATAAAGCTGAAGAGCTTGCTACACCAGAGGCATTTGAGAAAAATCCAAAGCTAGTATGGGATTGGTATAAATGGAGAATGAATATTATTAAAAATGCAAAGCCTAATATCGCACATCTTATATTAGCTAAATGGGAGGATATAGGCATTTTAAAGACACTAATCACTCAGAATGTAGATAACCTACATAGAATCGCAGGATCAAAGAACATACTTGAGTTACATGGAAATATATGGAGAGTTAAATGTAGTAGATGTGATTACAGATCATTGCTTAATGATATACCTAGTGAAGATATACCTAAATGCCCAAAATGTGGTTCTAATTTAAGACCGGATGTAGTATGGTTTGGAGAGCCACTAGACCAGTATATTCTAAGTAAGGCTTTTGAAGAAGCTTCTAAATCAGATGTATTTCTAGTCGTTGGAACTAGTGGTGTTGTATATCCAGCAGCATACCTACCTATAC
>CAZHBK010000053.1:0-3926 GCA_964530465.1 uncultured Nitrososphaeria archaeon
AGGAGAGTATAGAGTATATTAAGATGAATAACGGATACGTACTTGATGAAAGTAATGCAACTATTGATTGTGTTAGAGGTGTTGAAGAGGCAATTAAACTCGGGTTTAAAAATATCGCAGTTACAGTAGCCGGATTTGAAAGTAATAAAATAGGTTTAGTTAGGAGTATTGAATCTAAATCTAATGCCAATATAGTTATATTTGTAGTGTGTACAACTGGAGTATCAAGAGATGATGCATATAGAATGCTTAACGCTGATCTAGTGTGGGCTTCAGCATCTAAATATGTTAGAGAGATTGTAGGCGTTAAAGCCATTCTTCAAGTAGGATTAAGTATTCCTGTATTCATATTGACTAAGAGGGGAAAGGAGATAGCTTTAAATCATATTCTAGATTTAGACATACCTATGGTCATACATAGAATTAAACCGCCATATTTAAAGACGTATAAGTCTCCAGATCCATTAATATGATATTGCCATGATACTTAAACTACATGAATACATCTCTAAGGTTAAATCAATTGGTAGAACTGGATGGATCGAGGCAGGTATTGAAGAACCGGAGACAATAGCAGAACACATGTATAGTGCTTCACTTATTGCATATATGATATCTAGATATTTTAAATTGGATTCAGATAAAACATTAAAGGTAATTATTCTATCACTAATACATGATTTACCAGAGGCAGTTGTAGGTGATATCCCTACACCTAGGAAGAAGCAGTCTGATCTCGAGAGAGAGTTTAGAGTTCTAGCTAATATATTTGATATTGTAGGATTACCAGATGATTGGATTTCGGAACTTAAGAGGTTGGATACTTTAGAAGCAAAAATTGTAAAATTAGCAGATTACATATCTACATTACTCCAAGGAATAAACTACTGGCTATCTGGAGTTAGGAATGAGAGAATTAAAGAGATTATATCGAATTATATAGATTGGTCTACAGGTATATTAAATGATCCAATGCTCTCAAATATAAGAAGTATTATAATCCCTATCATTAACAAGGCTATCGAATTACTAAAATCCTAAAGGTCATCTCTCTACAACTGTTGCTTTAAGATAGGGTAGTGTTCTCGATAAACCGTATTTCTTCAAATGGAGTAGCAAGTTGTATGTGGTTTTAGTTACTTTAGCTTTCAATGCCTCATTAATATCAAACCATCTAGCATCTAATACGTCAGATGATGGTCTAATATCTTTACTTAATGGTCTTACAAGTAAATCGATAATAACATAATGATATTTTATACCTCTATCATCCCTCTCAATGATCTCATCGACCCAGAAAATAGCTTCAACAACACCTTTAATACCAGTTTCCTCTTCTAACTCTCTTAATGCAGCGTCTTTAAGGCTTTCATTAACTCTCTGAATACCTCCAGGTATAGCCCAATAACCCTTATAAGGTTCATTACCTCTCTTAACAAGTAGTATTTTATTACCATCCAATACAACAGCACCAACACCAATTATAGGATGAATAGGATACTCTCTTGAATATCTAGGCATTTCAAAAATAAAATTCCATATCGTAGCATTATTAAATGTTACATACTAAGTAATATGTTGCTGTTAATTTATACGAGCTGGACTGTTAATTAAACCATTACTCTTTATCTCTAATTTAACTCTAATTTTTACGGAGGGGTTTATGAATAGGAGGATTTTAATTCCAGCTATAATATTAATCGTTGTACTTATCTCACTATCATACTATATGATTATATCTAAGACTAGTAGTGAGAATACCTCCAATAAGATTACTGGGGTAAAATTAAGAGAACTGGAAGCACTAGATTATATTAAGATTGTTATTGTAGTTGATAATGATCGGTGTGATAGCATTCTTAAGGCTACTTGGGGTGTCTCGATATATGTGGAGACTAAATATTATAGATTTCTATTTGATTTAGGTCCCGATCCAGATATCTTAGAGTATAATATGAGGGTTTTGAATATAGATCCTAGTAAACTCAATTTCTTAATTATATCTCATGAACACTTCGATCACATTGGTGGCTTTAGATATATTGCTAGTGTTAAACCAGGTATTAAAGCATATATCCCAGCTGATATGAGTAAGAGTGTTATTGATATGCTCTCTAAATCATTTAATATAACTAAGGTATCGAAGCCCACTATAATAGCTAAAGGCTTAATATCAGATGGTGAATTATATGGTGGTGTTTATGAACAATCAATAGCATTATACCTAGCGGATAGGGGGTTGATAGTTATTACTGGTTGTGCACATCCTCGAATTGAATACATAGTTAAATACTTTCATAATATTACCGGCCTACCGATCTACGCTGTAATAGGTGGATTTCATTTAATAGGTGCCTCAAGCAGTAGACTTAATAAAATAGTAGAGGTATTTAAAGAACTTAACGTACGGTTTATATTCCCAATACATTGTAGTGGTGAGGCTGCCCGAGAATATTTCGCCAGTAGACTAGAGAGCGTATATGTAGATGGTAAGGTTGGTACGATTATAATATTTACTAAATCATATGTTAAAGTATTAGACTTCTGCAGTGGTATTAGTAAGAAGTATTCTTTAACTGAACTTCCTCTGTATAACACTTGCAGCTACTGTGAGTGGATCCCATACTGGAGAGAGTGGTGGTGTGTAAGCGAGTTCGAGCGTCATTAAATCCTCAACAGTCATTCCAGCCATTAATACAGCGGATAATGTATTTACTCTACCTAGCACACCTTCATATCCTATAAACTCACCACCTAAGACTTTATGTGTATCTAAATCAGCTATTAATCTAACCCAGATCTCCCTACAACCTGGATAGTAATGACTTCTGGTATGATGTTTAATATCAACATAGGTAGCGTTAAAACCATACCTTAATGCCTCCTCATAACTTAATCCAACCCTACCAATCTCTAAATCGAAGAATTTAACTATTGAAGAACCTAGAACACCTGGAAATATCTTAACATCGCCCTTAACAGCATTCTCACCAGCAATCCTACCCATTTTATTAGCTATTGGAGCGGTTGGTGAGTAATATGGTTTTCGAGTAACTATATGTATCGACTCCGTATTATCACCTACAGAATATATATCCCTATCTGAAGTTCTAAGATATTCATCAACTTTAATACCTCCGGTAACACCGATCTCTAAACCAGCATTCTTAGCTAATTCTACATTAGGCTTAACACCCACTGATAATACCACCGCATCTACATCATACGTAGATTTAGACGTTATAACTTTAGATACTCTATCAGATCCCTCAAATTCCTCGACAGGTTCATTAATATGTAATTCGACTCCATAACTACTAATGTACCTTTTAAGTATCTCTGTAAAATCTGGATCCATATCATGAATTACATGATCTGATCTAGTGAAAGCAAGAACTCTCTTACCTATTCTAATTAATGCTTCAGCAATCTCTAATCCAGTATAACTCAATCCCACAATAGCGATCCTACTAGCTTTTCTAATACCTTCAATTAACTTCAGCATATCTTCAAGATCTCTAACGGTATATATACCATCTAAATCAACGCCATCAATCGATGGTTTTAAAGCAGATGCACCAGTAGCAAGGATTAACTTATCATATTCAAACTCAATCTCACGGCCGGAATCTAAATCTACCGCAGTTATAGTTTTAGCTGATCTATCTATTTTAACAGCCTCACATCTAACTCTAACATCAATACCTCTCTTCCTCCTAAAGTACTCTAATGGATAGTACAAGAGTTTATTGAAATCCGATATAAAACCAGATATGTAGTATGGTATTCCACATGAAGCATATGAAACATACCTACCCTTCTCAAGGACTACAACATTAACATCAGACCCACTTCTCTTAGCCTTAGCTGCAGCAGCCATACCAGCAGCAGAACCTCCAACTACTATGATCCTAACCATTTAAGAC
>CAZHBK010000053.1:3936-8568 GCA_964530465.1 uncultured Nitrososphaeria archaeon
ATCATTGCCTAGAATATTTACTTGATCAACACCACCTAAAATATCTAATTCATATAGATATATTGAATTGAAAGAATAAAAAGAATGTAGAATTTAACTACCTATCTATCTTCCTTTAAATTTAGGCTTCCTCTTTTCTAAAAATGCATTTATTCCTTCTTTAGCATCTTCAGTACTGAATATTAGACCGAATAATTGTGACTCCAGTGCTAATCCATGCCATATATCAGTCTCTAAACCATAGTTTATAGCGTATTTAGATGCTATTAATGCAATTCTAGGCTTCTCTGCAAGTTTCAAAGCAAGACTTCTAGCTTCATCTTCTAACTTCTCTGGAGGAACAACCTTATCTACCATTCCAATCTTATATGCTTCATCTGCAGGTATCATATCACCAGTATAGATTAATGATTTAGCTTTAGACCTACCTATCAATCTAGGTAGTCTCTGTGTTGCTCCAGCACCAGGTATAATACCTAAGTTTATCTCTGGCTGTCCAAGTCTAGCTACTTCAGAAGCTATTCTGAAGTCTGCAGCTAATGCTAACTCCATACCACCACCTAATGCGTATCCATTAATAGCCGCTATAACGGGTTTCGTATAGAATTCAATTTTAGTTGTTAACTCCTGGAATCTCCTGGAGTATATCATTGCATCAATTGGACTCATATCTTTAAATGTAGATACATCTGCACCAGCACAGAAAGCCTTACCAACACCTGTTAAAATTACTACTCTAACCCTATCATCTACCTCTAAAGTATCGAATACATCATTTAACTCCTTTAAAGCACTAATAGTTAGTGCATTTAACTTCTCCGGCTTATTCAATACAACCCATGCTATTGGAGGTTCAATCCTCACTAATATATTCTCAAGCTTCCTCTCCTCTACAGCAGCATATTTATAGAATCCCTCACCAGCCTTTCTACCGAGCTTACCCTTCTCAACCATCTCTTTAAGTAATGGATCTGGCTCATATTCATCCCAGCCAGTCTCCTCCTTAAGTTTATTAAGCCTATCCACTATAATATCAATACCATAATCATCAGCATATCTAAGAATACCCTTCGGATATCCAAGACCTAACTCAGTAGCTTTATCTAAATCTTCCTTCGATACGATACCCTCTCTAATTAAATATGCTGCTTCATTAATTGCAGGAGCTATTAAAGTTATCTCATCTATCTTCTCACCGACCTCCTTAGGAATACTAGGCTTTACATATTTACCGGGTTCTGGATACCTATAAAATCCCTTGCCAGATTTAACACCATACTCCTTAGATTCAAATTTCTCCTTAAGTAACGGGCATATATGCATTTGAGTACCTCTTTCAATTAAAGCTTCCGCAATTGAATAGAATATATCTATTCCAGAGTAGTCCAATAATTCGAATGCTCCCATCGGGAATCCAAGCTTATACTTAACTGCTGAATCGATCTCCTCAATACTAGCCTTACCTCTATATACTTGCCAACATGCCTCCATTAGAAATCTAAGTAGGATTCTATTTACGACAAAACCAGGTATATCCTTATTAACAATAATAGGCTGTTTACCAAATTTCTTAGCTAATTCAAATGTAATCTTTACGGTTTCATCACTAGTTTTACTACCTCGAGTAATCTCAACTAGCGGCATGAGTGGTGGTGGATTGAAGAAATGCATTCCAATTACTTTATCAGGTCTCTTAGTAGCTGATGCAATCTCAGATATTGGAAGACTACTCGTATTAGTAGCTAATATTGCATGCTTCGGAGCGTATTCATCAACTTTAGAGAAAACTTCTTTCTTCAATTTTAAATCTTCTGGTACGGCTTCAATTACAAAATCTGCATCCTTAACAGCCTCTTTAAGATCTAATGTTGTATGAATTCTAGACATTATAGATTCAAGGCTCTCTTTAACAATACCCTTACTAATTAACTTATTAAGACTCCATTTAATCCTCTCAATAGCCCTATCTAGAAATTCTTGAGCAATATCATTAAGCCATATCTCATATCCAGCTATAGCAGCAACCTCACCAATACCATGACCCATAGTACCAGCTCCAATAACAGCAATCTTCTGGATACTCTCTATTGACATAATCCCACAATGAAATAATATTAAGGGTCTATTGTTAAAAGAAACTGTTTTTACATTTACCCATCAAGTATACATCTATTTAGACCAATACTTGATTTATCAAATATTTTAATGTATATTTGATTAAGAGGCGATAAGCCTTCTGATGGATTCTTAAGTATAGAATACCTTAAGACCTGCTAGCTATGATGTATATTATATAGGGCTTATGGCTTAATAAAGTATTAAGACTCTTATTTACCTCGAGCCTAGTTATAGAAACATTAATTAGATATATTTAAATAATGACTATTTAACCCTGATATTTGAATATTAGTGATCCACGATCAACCCCTATAAATTTAGCTACTGGATTACACTTAGTCATTAATGCAAAGAATATATTGTTAAACTTATAGAATAACTCTAAATTACCCTGGCCCTTCATAATAGTTAGATCAGCTTTCTTAAACCATTCTTCAAACAAACCCTTCTTCCGATATCTTCTAAATAACTCAGTATCTACTGGAAACTCTATGAATTCAACATTACCCAATTTATCAAATCCCTCTTCTAATGCATCCTCATAAGTTACATCATTTATGAAGGGCTCCATTTTAATACCTATATATATCTTATCGAACTTTATATTCTCACATAGAATCTCTAAGAATAACCTATCGAATATAGACTCACCTACATTATCTAATACGTAAAATAATGTTCTAGCATCTTCCAGCTTTCTTTTAAATATCTCATAGTGATCTATAGTTAGTGGTTTTGAAAGCGACTCTCTAATAGTATTATCTATATTGAATTCTCCTAAGGCGCCGAAATCAACTATATTACCCGCTAATGATAATTTCAAAGCAGTATATATCGGATCCCTCGAGTTAACTATTAGATTTCTAAACTTATCTTCATAACTCCTAAGCTTAGAACTCCAGAATTTTTTAACATGTTTATATGGATCATCGATACCAGTCTCACTCCTAATATAATAATATATTTTAAAGTATATCTCTGGTGGTGTTAGGTTCCAATCAGTCATTTTGAGTATTGCTATAGCATCTCTTAGCCTACGATATATCTCATCATCATTATAATTTAAAATCCTATACGTTCTAATAACTTGATTTAATAGGCATGGAATACACTCACTCGCTAATACCAAGGAATACACCTCCAAACGAAATATATTCTTAATGGGATGTATAAGCAATTCTATTTAGAGTATTGAGTTAATTGAATATTTTTTGATATGCCTAAGATAATTATAGATGTAGACTGCTGTAAGTCATGTGGTATATGCGTTGAATTATGCCCTATGAAGATTCTCAGAATTAGTAATAATGTTAATAAATATGGATATAGATATGTTGAAGTCATAGATGAAAGTAAATGTACTGGATGTAGAATATGTGAGAGATACTGCCCCGATTTTGCAATATACATAGCTGATTAGGTGGGTAGAATGTGTAGATTACTTATTTTAATCGGTTCCACAAGGAGAATAGTTAGATATTTCAAAAAGTTATTTGAAGGTTTAGTAAAGGCATCATATAATGACCCGTATCAAAGTATGTTATTTCCAGGAGATCCCGGAAAACATGGTGATGGATGGGGTATTCTAATACAGTCTTTAAATCTAGATAAGTATGACATTCTATACAGGAGTTTAAAACCAATATACTCTGACTCATTAAAACTTATAACACACTTAATCGATAATCTAATACTCAAGCTGGATAATGCATCCATATTAATACATTCTAGAGCAGCATCAACCAAAATGCCGAAGAATATATACTCAGTACAGCCATTTAAATTAGAGTCTAAATTAGGGTATCCGTTATACTTAATACATAATGGCTCGATAGATAAGGAGGCATTATATCATGATGAGCTAGAGAGTTTAATTGATAAGAGGTATTTAGATATATATAGTGACTCATACTTTCTAGCTAGGTATATAGGTTTTAATACTAGCTCTAAAATAGATATAGATGTTATTAAAGGATTGAAAAAGTATGTTAAGAGCGCATTGAATATAGGATTGACATTAATGCTAAATGATAGACTTGAGATATTAATTGGGAATTATTACAAATCGCTGAATAAGTCTAGAGAAGCTAGAAACTATTATAAGATGTATAGAGTCTTTGATAGAGATATAGCTATATATGCCTCATCTACAATAATAGACTATTATAAACCAGGACTAGATTTAGATTGGAAGGAGATGAAGAATGGAGAATTCGACATATATTATCTAGATAAAAATGGTATAACGAGGATATTTAACGACGTAATATTCTAGCATATACTGAAGTATCTACCATTTAAATAATAGATGTAATATATCTATTTGTAAGATGAGGGTTATTAAAATTATAACGCCGATTATGGTGTTTCTAATAGTTATATCTCCTGTGTTATATGGATTGTATAGATATAACTGGAATATAGCAAAATTCATCTCACCTACATATGAGACGCCTAGTATTAGATTCGAATATAGAGTATCAGGATTTAAACTATCTAAGGAGGGAGTAGTAA
>CAZHBK010000054.1:0-8480 GCA_964530465.1 uncultured Nitrososphaeria archaeon
ATCTTAATTAGATTTGTAACACCTCCAATCACGCTGAAGCTATCATACCATATACCACCACCGCATGCACACGATCCAATAGCAATAATATACTTGGGCTCTGGAGTCGCTTCGATCGCGTCTATAACTTTATCTAAATTCTGCCTTGTAATAGGCCCTGTTAGTAGTAGTATGTCTGCATGCCTTGGAGATCCAACAAGTCTAACACCAAATCTCTCGGCGTCGTGATATGGCGTTAATATATCTAATATCTCAATATCGCATCCATTACAACCTCCCGTATTTAAATGGAATATCCAGATACTCTTCTTCAGCATATTCATTTAAATTCCCTCCTCAATCCAATTAAAGATGCATTATTTAAATTCCTATGCTCAGGACATCTCATTAGAATATCTGTATCAATCTCTAATCCCATCTCCTTCATATTTTCAATAACCTTCTTTAAATGTCTCTCTGTATCGAAATATCTACCACATATGATACACTTTACCATCTTAAGCTTAATGATATAGTTCAAATCATTTGGATCATCTGTAGTTAATTCAAACTCCTTAGTTAAGCTAATAGCATTTTCAGGACATACATCAGCACATCTACCACAAAAGATACATCTCCCATAAAAGATCCTAATAATCCTATAACCATCATCTTCATATGCTGATAGTGCATTTGGAGGACAGACGGCTGTACAAGCACAACAACCAATACATTTATCACCATCTATAATCGGTCTCCCCCTAAAACCATCTGGTACCTCAACTACCGTATATGGATATCTCTTAGTTACAACTCCAACTTCAATAGCTTTCTTTAAAAATGTAGACCTACCCATTATCTCCACCTCCTAGCTAACTTTATAAATTCATTACTAGAAAGAGTCTTCACATACTTCTTATCTAAATCTACAATTGTTACCCTATCAGTACATGAAAAGCACGGATCTATACTCGCTATTATGATGGGCGCATCAGCTACATTCTCACCTTTTAACATATATGGAACTGATGGTAGATTATTATATGTTGGTGCTCTTACCTTCCATCGATATATCCTATTCTCTATACCAGTAATTAAAAAGTGTATATTCTCCCCCCTAGGTGCTTCAGTAGCGCTTAGCCCATATACCTTAGGAATGAATTCAATATTTTCTGCTATTATACTACCCTCAGGTATTGAATCAAGTGCATGCTCTATGATATTAATTGATTCAAATATTTCTTCCACTCTAACCATTAATCTAGCATAGACATCACCCTCACTATATACGGGGACTTTGAATGAGATCCTCTTATATGCCGCATATGGATGATCCCTCCTAACATCTCTATCTAATCCAGATCCTCTAGCGGTAGGTCCTACAACTGATAATTTCCTAGCTGTATTCCTATCTAATATACCAACGTTCTCAATCCTAGCTATAACCTCCCTAATAGATGGAAGTGAATCAGTAAATTCTTTAAACTCTCTTCTCAGCTCCTTAAGATGTTTAATTACTCTATTAGATTTATCTTTATCGATATCCCTCCTAACACCGCCTATTAAGTTAAGACCATACGTCTTTCTATTACCAGATATCAACTCGCATAAATCCATGATTGGCTCTCTAATCCTCCAGCAATACATAAATCCTGTATCAAAACCCAGGATATGAAGGGCTACGCCAAGCCAGAGGAGATGACTGTGAATTCTCTCTAATTCAAGCATTATAGTCCTTATATACTCTGCTCTCTCAGGAATATCAATCTTACAAGCAGATTCAATAGCCTGGCAATAACATGTTGAATGAGTAAATCCACATATACCACATATTCTCTCTGCTATAAATGGAATCTGATTATACGTAAGTCTTCCTTCAGCCACTTTTTCAATCCCTCTATATACTCCAAACCCTCTATATTCTGCATCTACTATAGTCCCTCTCTTAACGTAAAGTCTGAAATACTCTGGTTCATGGAGAGCTGGATGATAAGGACCTATAGGTAGAATATACTCGCCGTATTCAATCTTTCTAAATGGATATTTCTTCTCTACCCTAGCAACCTCCTTAAAATTATATTTGAAATCCTTTCTAAGGGGATATACTCCATTGGGCCAATCATCAGGGAGAACCAACCTACGTGGATCTGAATGCCCATCGAATACAACTCCTAATAGATCCATTATCTCTCTCTCAGCCCAGTTAGCTGCAGGAATATCATTTACGATTGACGGCATTTTGGGTATTGCTGGATCTACAGATGATGCTACTATAATAAATAAATTCATTCTATCTATTGAAAATATATGATATATCTTAAATAATCCATTAAGAGGTCTCTCATCAACACCTACAGACGTACAATATAGAGCACCTAGATTATTGAAAATATAACTTGATATCTTCGGGAGAATATTCTTATCGACTTCAATTAAAATCTTATTATGATTTATAAAGTGATATTTAATATATTCTCTAAACTCTTTAATTAATTCATTTAAAATATACATCTTTAACCTCCCCCAACACATTTAGAGCATATGTTAAATAGAAGACTAGGGTATAATCCTAATATTAAAGATATAGCTATTAAAGCAAATGGCATAATTACCATCAGAATTGGAGTGTTCCCTCTAGTTATGGTATTCATTTTTACACCCCATGAGACTTCTATAAATCTATTAGTTATCGCGATAAAGCCTATGAAGATTCCAATTAGATATATAACTAATACTGCAAGATCTCTAATCGCTAATGATGAATTAAATATACTATAAAATGACGAGAATGGCGGTGAGCCTTCAAGAGCGATTATTCCAATCAATAACATATAGCCTAATATTGGAGAATCAGATATTATACCGTGCAATTCACTCCTCCTTCCATACTTATACTCTATATTTCCAACTGCTAAAAATGTTGATGCTTTTAAAATACTATGATTGAATAGATGCATTATGGCATATAGGAATCCATATACTGGATATGATAGTAATAATGCTATAATACCCATATTCTCAATACTAGAATAAGCCAATATTCTTTTTAGATCGTATTGCTTTATCATAAAGAGAGAACCTAAGAATATCGACACCATACCTAAAATTAATAGTATATTCCTAACTGTAGCTAGATACAATATATCCTTATATACCGTAATCAACCACCTTATAATAGCATAGAAGCCGCAACTCTCTATCACTGATGATAGTATAGCTGATATCGGTGAGGGAGCTTCTGAATAAGCATCCGGGACCCACCAGTGCATTGGAAATAATCCAGCTTTAACACCATATCCAATTATAACCATTATACATGTAAGACTTAAGATATGTAAATCGATCTTTGATACATATTTTGCGATATCCGTAAATAACAGACCCTTATATGGATTTCCAGTTATATCTAATATATAAGAATAAATTAGTGTAGAGCTATATAGAGCAAGAGAAAGTCCAATAGTACATAATATAATATACTTCCAAGCACCTTCTAAAGCAGCTTCATAACTACCGAAGCTAACTAGTAGTGCGGTTGATAAAGTCGTTGCTTCAACAAAAACCCAGAGTATGAATATATTATTTGAAATCGACATCATATATAATGTGAGAAAAGTTACCGTGAATAGGCTATAGTATTCGTTCAGCTTCTTAAATGGCAGTCTATATCTCCTAATATATTCCTCCATATATCTAAATGAATAGATTAGACATGAAAATTCAATTATTGAAATCGTTAATATATAAAATGAGGATAGAGCGTCAATTCTAAACTCATTAGAGAATCCAGATATAATAAGGCCACTATAAGTGAGTATAAAGAGTAGAATACTCCATCCTAACGTTAAAAGATATATTATTGATAAGTAAATTCTTAATCCAAGACCATATTTTACGATATACGCTATTATACATGATAAGCCTAGTAGTAACGGAATTACTACAATTGATACTATATTAATTAGATACATCTCTTTCACCACCTCAATGAAGATAATCTAAAGGTGTTTAAACTTCCGGATACCTTCTTAATTAGATATGATAGATATAGCATTATTGCTATTGTAAGTACAGCATCCGTTAAAATACCTATCTCAACAGTTACAGGTGATGTATAGCCTAGTGTTGCTAATAATAGATGTATTCCATTCTCCATATGACATAGACATATAGTCTGCTTTATAGCACATGTCTTAGACGCCATACCATAGACGCCAAGTAGGAATAACGCTAAGGATACACCTAGACATATCCTAAATCCCATTTTAACGAAGGGTAGTGGAATGTAAAATGCTAGGATAAAACCGACGATAATCAATACTAAGTCTATAATGATAGATGCTGAAAGTGGTAGTATAGGCGATTCCTCGTACTCAACGCTTACTTTAGATATAGTTGTTAAAATTAGCCATGGGACGATTATAACTTTCGTTATTAATGCAGAAAGAGCCCATATATAGAAATGTGGTTCTGGAATTAAAATCGCGATAGATAGGAAGACTGTAACTAATAGTGACGATTGAGCTATATATGCATACGCGGAATACCTAAGCCTTCTAACTTCAACTATAAGGAATGCTGTAAATATCATACATACAGCAAGTGAAGTTATAAAACGGCTAACTAACATCCCTCACACCCTTAAAACAGCGAATATTAACGATAAAACCGCGAGAGAGTAGAATATAAAGAGGGTCTTAAGAGATTCAAATACTCTATAACGCCCAAATAAAGGATCTATGAAAGCATAAATGACGTATACGATAAGTGTTTTAACGATAAATACGGGTATGTTGAGTGGTATGAGGAATAAGGACCATGGCTCAATGATATCAACAGCTAGAGATACGAGTATAAACTGCTTGATTAATACGGATAGTTTAAATAATGCTAGCCTTTTACCAGAGTATTCTATTACTATACCACCAGCTATTTCAGGTTCCGCCTCAGATAACTCAAATGGGAATCTACATCCCTCAATATACCCACATAGTACTATAGCTATTGATGAAACTATAGAGGAAATACTCGGGTAATTGACTACAATAGCCCTATATATATCAGTAATCATTAGAGAGCTATATCTTACGGCTAAGGCAGTTATAGAGAATATTACTGTTAGTTCTGTAAGTATTATAATCATTAACTCCCTCCTAGCCCCCTCATATGCAAATACATTACCCGAGGAAAAACCACCTAGTACAAGGAATACCGATGCCGATGATAGTAGATATAATAGTACGATTAAATCACAAGTGAAGCTGAATATTGATCTAATGTATATGAATGGAGTTATAAGTAATGCAACTAGTAGATATGAGAATGCTAGATATGGAGCATAGCTATACAGTTTAGATGATATATTTGGGGATATATCCGTCTTACCAAATAACTTTATAAGATCATACCACGTCTGTATAATTGGAGGTCCTATCCTACAGTGTATTCTAGCTTTTATCTTCCTATGAATACCATCGTATAGTGGCGGTAGTAGGATTGATAATATTACTGTTAGTATAGTCACTATAATTAGCATTATCGATAACATAGCTACAATACCTCCATTATTAAGACCACGAGTATCGTAATGAGGAGAATTAAAACATATAACTGGATATATCCTGCTTGCATCCTTCTAATCTCTCCAAGAATCTTACCTAATTCAATCCATGGCTTTATCAAAAATCTATCTAAAAATGGCTCTCTATATGATATTTTAATCCTTTTGATTCTCATTCTATAAAGTGTTGATAGTAATTCTTCAAAGCAAGGATATAATGATGTTGATGGGAATTTAACCTCCTTAACCTCATGCCTGAATCCACATAACCACACTGGTCTCGTTACGATCTTAGGATGGGCTAACCCATAGAGTAATATGAAAACTAAGGGTGTTAATACGGCTATTAGAAGGATGAATAATTCCGAGAGACTAACTCCAGGAGGTATCATTAAGAATGAATATAAAAATCCAACCATACCTAAGATATCAGACATCTTAATCTCAGGGATTACCGATGGTATTGCTGATGATAGCATACTTACTATCACGCCTGGGAAAACCCCTAGAAGTATGCATGATATCGAGTTAATATATTCGGGGGCAAGCATTAATATCGATACATCTCCATGTTTTAAATCAATCCTAGCCTCTCCTGAGAATACTCCACTATATAATTTAATCATATATACTGCTGTTAGAGTTCCAGAGAATAATGCTAATGCAACTCCTACATAGGCTAGTGGAGTTAAATATCCGACTACTGGTATTGATAATGATGATACATAGATCATCCACTTACTGGCAAATCCATTAAATGGTGGAAGCCCTATTAGGGATATAGCTCCAAGGATGCATGCAAATGAAGTATATGGCATTACTCTTGATAAACCACCGAGTATATTCATATCTCTTAAACCGGTTTTAACGAGTATATTTCCAGATATCATAAATAGTAGGGATTTTATTACAGCATGGTTGATAAGATGGAATAAACCAGCTATTATAAGTATGGATGCATATAATGCTAGAGAGGTAGAATAACTATAAATTATCAAGCCTAATCCGATTGAAAACCAGATATAACCTATCTGACCGATCGTAGAATAAGCAAGTAATACCTTATCATCATCTTGAGGTATCGCATATAGACATCCTAAAACCATACTTAATATTCCTAAGATACAGATAAGTATACCATCTATAGTTATTAAGGGCATAATTTTAAGCATAAAGTAGAGTAGTAGGAAGATTGGTACTTTAACCATTAAGCCAGATAATAAAGCTGATACATTACTTGGTGCTGCTGGATGAGCGCGGGGAAGCCAGAAGTGTAGAGGGACGACTCCACTCTTAATACCCATTGCAATTATAAAAATTACAGATAATGCTATGAGATATTCAAGGTTTATACTTGCAAGTGTAGTCTTGAAGCTACTGTATAGGAATGAATGAGGTATTGATAATGAAAACAACCATATTACGAATATTAATAATAGTACTGCTGAAATATGAGACATTATAAAGTATATTAAACCGGCTCTTCTAACTTCCTCCCTCCAATGCTCATGTACTACTAGTAGATATGATGATAGACTCATAAATTCCCAGAATACAACGAGCCATAATCCACTTCTAACCATCATAATTAGAAGCATTGAAGTCAGGAATGACGGATAGGCTATTGAATATAATCTAACTTTATAGCCTCTAGCAATATACTCATAATGTATGTACCCTATAGAGTATACTGAGACTAGAATATATACTGATGAGAATATAAGTATGAAGATTGCGGTAAGCTTATCAATAATTAGAGGTATCTCTATAAGCCCACTAAGCATCCTTATACAAATTGGTTCACTTAAGTACAATAATTCTTTAATTGATATATATGATAATATTATAGATGCTGCAACCACTAGAACTGATGATACTACATGAGTATATCTCTCATCGGGTATTACTCCTCCTAAGATTACAGCGAGTAATAGTATGATTAAAGAGTATTCGAGAAGCATTAAACACCACCCGCGAAGCTGATAGATGCTACGATGGGATATATCAAGTATGCTGATATAAAACACATAATCACTAGAACTACTAATGATGCTGAGATCGATTTAGGAATGGACTGCATCTCCTCTACGTGAGTTGATGGACTACCATAGATACACTTTATCAGCCAGTTTAGAAAGATTATAAAGCACAATACACTTTCTCCAATAGCTATAATAGTTAGGATAAAGCCCCACATCGATTTAGTTTCAAAACCGGCTGTGAATATCGTAAATTTACTATAAAAGCAATTTAATGGAGGTACTCCGATAATTGAGAATGCCGCAATAGCGAATGATAATGCAATTATTCTAGATTTTCCAATTATACCCCTATAATCTGTGAGATACCTAGATCCAGTAGCATACGATAGACTACCAGCTGTGAGGAAGAATAATGCTTTAGCATATGCATGATTCCATATATGGTAAAATGCGCCTCTCAATCCACTAGCAACTCCTAGTGATGCAAATGATAAAGCGAGGAATATATATGATAGCTGGGTAATTGTAGAGTATGCAAGTAATCTCTTCATATCAGATTGAGGAATATACATCGTTAAACCATATAGCATTGTTACTACAGCCATCACTCCTAGTGTATAGGAGATTATGGGTTCTAGGGGAGGGGAATACTGGATAACTCTAAACATCATATAAACTCCTACCTTAACCATTGCGGCAGCATGAAGGTAGGCTGATACTGGTGTTGGAGCTATCATTGCGTCTGGAAGCCATAAATAAAATGGGAATTGAGCACTTTTAGACCAAGCAGATAGCATTATTAATATCATGAATATAGTTTTAATACTTGGATTAAGTAAGTCTATCGATCCTAAGTCTACAGATCCTATAGACCAATATTGGACTGCAATAGCTATTATGAGGAATAACCATCCTAAATGGGTTATATATAAAGCCTTCTAGCCGCATACCTCGCCTCC
>CAZHBK010000055.1:0-8449 GCA_964530465.1 uncultured Nitrososphaeria archaeon
AAATTACTTAGGGTAATCTTTAACTAATGTAGATATCTCATATAGATATTTTTATAAAATTATTAATATCATCTATGTTCATTTATCATTTAAAATTTTACTTTTTCAAAAAAGCTCCTATCTGTAATCCCAGACACCCAACTCGCCCTTAGGTAATACAGCCCGCCTTTCCTGTGGTACTCCTTCTTATCTTTAAGGCACTTTCCTTCATGCTTACCCTTCATACGTACAGCAGCCATCGACGGTATTGATACGGTTTTCCATCTTCAACACATCCAATGCAAGCTGAATCTTACGACTTACAGGAAACTATAGATAAGGATTAAGTATAAGCTTGGTTGGCATGGCCTTAGGGTTATCAATTTCTCTTCTAGTGAAATTTAGCGAGTAGCTAAGGTGAATGTGTATTCATAAAAACACATCTGCCGATTCCCTAAAAATTACGTTATAATATTTTATTGAAATATATTCTCTAGAGTGCTGCCAATACATCTAGTTCCGTTATGAAAATTGCTGAATGCAGGAAGGCAAATTGAAGTTCTAATTTTAACCCTATCTATTATATTAGACATTCTAATACCTACATCACCCATCTTATAGTATTGCTCTATAGTCTTCCTCTTGAAATCATCTCTATCCAGAATATATAGTCTACCAGGGGCTACTGTTATAACATGAGTTATATAGTCTAGAATACTTATCGATGGTGTAGCTGCATCATTGAAAGACTCGATTAATACTATATCATGATCATTCATTAATTCTTTTAGACATCTCACGATCGTATCAGCACATTTCTTAGAGAATATCATTCTAATCATCGTATTTATATCAGTCTCATATGGCTTTAGAGTATTTATTAATTTCTCGATATATGGCTTTAAACCATCTATAACGTTATTAATATTATCTTTTATCATATAATGTATCGGCTCTAAGTCGTAATCATATAGACTTATTCTAAACATGATAACTTGCTTGAATTGATCATTTAAAGCCACAATATAATCACTAACACTATTATATTTAACTGGATCGGGAGGTGCTAGTAGTAGATCTATTGGATTTATAAGATTGAAGTCTAAATTAATACCTACAAACTTTCTATACTTATATACATCTTCTCCAATTAGTAATCCATACTTAATACTATACTCTACCGTATTGAATTGATACCATGCGGAATGCCCGGCAACTGGTTTATATATAGCTATTTTATAACCCTTTAATTTTAAAGCATTAGCTAGAGATATTACAAACCATGTCTTCCCGGATTCATAGGGTAATAAGCCATTAACTAACACCCTCATAGTCTAAAATCCCATTTCTAAATACATACCCCCTATCTTATAGATTTTAACGGTTTAAATCGGATTTTTCCAACCATCTATATCATGTATTTTGGGATACTTTGAGGATCAAACGCCTTATACGGCTTTAAACCATATCTATCCATCAACTTCTTTACATGGGGATATAGTATAACATACTCTGGATCTATGGACTTAGGTAGTATTGGATCTATCTCATACAATTTCCTTACCAACTCTCTAATATTATCAGGTTTGCTGAAACTCAACATTACTGCTGGATATACTTGCTCTCCAGGCTCCATACCATATTCTATAAGCTTTCTAATAGCTTCAAGTTGATACTCGAAGAATTTAGATTGAGCACCTGTTAAGTATTCGAATTCGTCTGGAGAAGTACCCTTTAGAGATACCCTAACTACCAAATTCCTATATTTAGATAATTGCTTTGCATAATCATCATAATAGCCTATGAGTATTCCGTTTGTCTCCAGTATAAATATATACCTCGTATTGGAAAAGTAATTTAAGAGTTTTATTAAATGCTTTCTACATAATGTAGGCTCACCACCACTAACTCTAACAAATCTATATCCTCTCCTACTCGCAATATTCCGTATCCTCCTGAATACATCATATGGGGTATAGAAGTCTCCGGATCTAACTGTGAAGCTCCCCCTACCCCACGACCAGCAAAACTTACATCTTAAATTACATCCAACACAATCTGCAGTAGCTATACCACCATACCATCTACCACCTCTAAACCTATAATACCTTCTTAAAACCTCCCCACAATCCTCCTTACATACTAATAGCTCAATCCTCTTAGAGAGTTCGATTGGATCGAAAGCCATCATACACTATTATACACTCACTTCTTAAATATCTTATTGATTAATTTAAATCTATCTAGTAGGTATATAGCTGTCTGAATCCAACCACTCATTAAGTTGAACTTATCTCTTAGAATGTAGTAGCCGCATCTACTTCTAATTATACATTTACTACATTGATATCTAATACAATATCTCTTAACTGGAGGGATTACATCCTCATAACCTATTAACTTAAGGTATCTAATTAAATGACGGTCTACAGGAGCATATATGGTATAGCCTCGTGCAAATAAATAGAATGAATGAAGTGTTTTAATAGAAGCATAGGGTATGCTTAAGATTAATTTCTTTAATTCTACTACATCTCCATACTTAAATATGTTTATATTAGATTTAATAATAGCTTTAATATCATCTAGTTGTTGTAGTTGATAGCTTGAGCCTATAGATTTAAAGTTAATGTTTAAAATTTCATCATCCGATCTAGCATTATCAATAATCTTCTTAAACCATCTAACCGTATTTATATGGAAGTCTGTATTTCTAGATAGATATATTGATATAAAGATTCCAATTTGATCAAATGGATCTATTGCAAGCCCTAAACCAGGGATTAACTCTAATATTTCACTGGCTAGATTATAAGCTTGACTACTTAATTTAGATATATATTCATAGGGATTAAACCAAATTCCAGTTAATCTCTCAACTACATCCCTACTATATGCAGGAGTATATTCAATTACATTAGACGACTTATCAAATCTGACGAGGAGATTCCTGTAAACCCCATATACCATTAGAATAGTATTTTTATCTTTAAATTCGTAGAATGGATATGCAAATGAAGGATATAATGAAGTATGTAAATCGTATCCATCCCATACTTCAATAATATTCATACATAATTTATGATTTAGAAATAAAGATGATAGAGATTAGGGAGATCATTCTACTATCTGAAGTATATTAATCTTTTCCTATTATAAAGAATAGAAGTTAAAAGTGGTTTATAGTCGTGCTTATCTCTTCCACCAGTTTGGAGCTGGATATAGTGGTTTTACTTCAGCTATTTCTGGAGGCCATACAATTACTTGCTTACCCTCCTGCCACTGTACCAACATTACTTGTTTACCTATCTGTAGTCCGGTCTCGGGATCTATCTTGAATCTACCGAAGAATGTCATCATGTCAAGTTTACTTAATGCATTTCTAACAGCATCCTGATCTAATGAGCCAGCTAATTCAATAGCTTTTGCAAGTACTAGAACTGCTTGGGAAGCTTCAGCAGAATGATAATCTGGTACTTCATTCGGATACATCTCCTTATATAACTTTAGATATTCTTCTTGAGTCGGACCATACCATGGTAATCCCATCTTCTTAGCTAACTCGGGAGAGTACTTTGCTCTAGGCTCCCACTGAGATGGATATATAACTCCATTAGCTGCATCACCTAATATCTCATAGAATTCATGTATTGCTGGTGCGATACCTATCGCTATAGCTTTAAGCTTCCATCCAAGCTGCCATGCCTGCTGTACTAATGCTGTTCCATCTGCGAAATGACCACCACCAACTAATACATTAGCGCCTTTAGCCATAGCCTCATTAATTACAGATCCGAATTCTTGAGCGCCTCTCTCATATGCATATTTATAAATTATGTTCAAACCTAATTTCTTAGCTTCATCTTCGAATCCTTTAGCACATAATGCACTCCATGGTGAGTCCTCATAGATTAATGCAATCTTCATATCTGCATCATGTAATGATGCAAGCCAGTCTGCAATCATCCTATATCTTCTAGATGCTGGATTTGATACCAAGACTACATACTTATATCCTTGCTGGAAAATGGTGTCGCTTGAAGCACCATGGCTGACTGCAACAATCTTATGTGCTTCAGCTACTGGCGCCGCAGCCTTACCTAATGTAGAGCTATAGGGTAAGAGTAGGAAGTTTACCTTATCTCTCTCAATCAACCTACTATATAACTCAGGTACTAGCTTTGGATTACTCTCATCATCATAATACACGAATGTCAAGTTATATACTTTATCACCTACCTTAACACCACCATGCTCATTAACCCACCTAATTGCTACAAGGATACCATGTAAGGATAATGTACCTTCATGCATTAACTTACCCTTTAATGCTAATGTACCGCCAATCTTGATAACACCAGCAACTCTAGGTGTAGGTGTTGGAGTAGGTGTAGGTGTTGGAGTTGGTTTAGCAGCAAGTATCGATGTAATCTTATTAAGTAAGTTAGTTATAGTACTAGATGACTTACTATACTCCTCGCTTAACTTAGAAACTTGCTCTGATAATTTAGATATCTGGGTAGATAAACCAGCAACATATGCTAATGCAATACCAGATATAACAATGCTAATTATCAGTAAAACAATTATTACAGCCTCCGTAGCAGTAATACCCCTATGAGATCGCATTACAAAGCCACCTCAAGATAAATCCACACGGATATAACATGCGATTGTCAATTTTTAAATTTAGTAAATACATTTTTGACATAGTATGAATTACATAAAATACAAATTTATAAAGAACATATATATTTTATACGATTATATTCTATTTAAAAAATATGATAATGTTTTAATTAAAATTTTTGAATTTTGAGAGAATGTAATTAATAAAAAGATGGAGAGGTATTAAATTCCAAGATATGCTTTTTTCACATCAGGATCATTTAGTAAATTCTCTCCAGTATCATGTTTAACGATTCTACCAGTTTCTATAATATATGCTCTATCAGCAATCTTAAGTGCATGTCTAACATTTTGCTCAACTAGCAATATAGTGTATCCCTCATCTCTAAGTTTCGGAATTAAATTAATTATCTCAATAACTAACTTAGGTGCTAGACCTAGGCTTGGCTCATCCATCATTAATAGTCTTGGTCTACATACTAACGCTCTAGCTATAGCAAGCATCTGCTGCTCACCACCACTCAATGTACCTGCAGGCTGATTTCTACGCTCTTTAAGGATTGGGAATAGATTATATATTAACTCTAATGTATCCTCAAATTTCTCCCTAGCACGTTTTGTATATGCTGCAGCTTTAAGATTATTATATACTGATAATCTAGGAAATAACTGTCTACCCTCCGGCACTAGAGACATTCCTAATTCGACTCTCTTATATGGCTCTAAGTTAGTTATATCTTTATCCTCGAAGTAGATCCTACCCTTGAATGGTTTTAGTAATCCAGATATAACTCTTAATGTTGTAGTCTTACCAGCACCATTACTACCGAGTAATCCGACGATCTCGCCACAGTCGACTTCTAGAGATACATCCCATAATACCTGTACCTCTCCATATCCGGCACTAATATTCTCAACTCTCAATAGCATCAAACCACCTCCTTACCCAAGTAGACTTCAATAACCTTTGGATTATTAGCTACATCTTCAGGTGATCCTTCCGCAATCTTCATTCCATGATGTAATACTATTATTCTCTCTGAGATCCTCATGACTGCACGCATGACATGTTCAACCATTATTATTGTAAAGCCTTTATTATGTATCTCCCTAAGTAGGTCAAGCATTCTATCCGTCTCAGTTGGGTTTAAACCAGCTACTACTTCATCTAAGAGTATCAACTCTGGATCTAACGCAAGTACTCTAGCTAATTCAAGTCTCTTCTTCTCTGCAACATTTAAAGATCCTGCAGGTAGCATTCTCTTATCATATAAACCTACATACTCTAATGTATTCATAGCCTTCTCATATGCCTCAGCTACATCTCTAGCTTTAAGCATTGCTCCAATCATTACATTCTCTAAAACCGTTAATCTAGCTAGTGGTTTTACAATCTGGAATGTTCTTCCAATACCTAATTTAGCTACTTCATACGGTGGTTTTCCGGTTATATCCATTCCTTTGAATATTATTCTACCGCTTTCAGGTTTGTAGTATCCTGTTATACAGTTGAATAATGTTGTCTTACCAGCACCATTAGGACCAATCAAACCTACATATTCACCCTTTCTAACGCTAAAACTTACATTGTTAACTGCTATTAAACCTCCAAACCTCTTAGTAACATTCTCACATCTTAAGATCTCCTCACTACTCATACATGTCACCTTTTTAAAAATGATTCAGATATTGCAAATCTCCTCTTAATTATACCTTTCTTCTCTAATATACCCATGATGCCTTCTGGAGCTACTAATGATATAATTAATACTACCACACCGATTGAGAATACTTGTAATCCATAGTATCTTGGGAATCTAGCGACTATAAAGTCTCTAACGTATTCAGTTATAGGTATGAATATAAATGATCCTACTATCGGTCCTATAAATGAGTATACTCCTCCTATTATCCCTGCAATCATAATGTAAACTGCTACAGTGATTAAATCAAATGCTACGAATGGATCGATAAATCTATATCTAATAACATATATCCCGCCGGCAATACCTGTAAATAGCGCGCTGAAGAACATGGCTATCATTTTATATTTGAATGGATTTATACCCATAGCCATAGCTGCATCCTCATCTTCTCTAATTGCCTGGAAGTAATAACCCCACTTACTATTAACTATTAAATACATTACTGCTAATTCAATAGCTAAAATCGCTAGTGCAATATAACAGTATATGTATGAGCCAGTATATTGAATATAATATAATGCTTGATCTGGAGGTACTATAGGTGCTTGTAATCCAGCAGATCCTCCAACCCATGTCCATGGAATAAATGCTAGTAGGAACATTTCTTGGATAGCCATAGTTGCTAATGCAAACCAGTGACTTCTCAATCTAAATAATATAACTCCTAATGCTAAACCTACAGCGGCGGCCAGAAATCCACCAGCGAATATCCCTATCCATGGAGTAATCTTATAGTATAACATTCCAATCATCGTAGAGTATGCTCCTATACCGAAGAATATTGAATGACCAATACTAAACTGGCCACAATATCCGAATAGTAGATTCCAAGCCATAGCCATTATCGAATATAATAGACATAGGAATAGGACATTGGCTGGGAATGGTAAGTCTAAAGTCATGAAGACTACTGGAAGTATAATTAATAGAATCCCTACAATTATAGTGATTAATCCCTTCAACCCTCTTAATTCACTCGTAATTTTAATTAAACTCATCATACTAGATCACCATTCCTACACACGCTCTCTAACTCCAAATAAACCTGTAGGTTTGAATAATATGATTATTATGAATATTAGGAAGGCTACTACATCCTTTAATGTCGGTGGTATGAATAATGCACTTAATGTCTCTGAGACACCTATTATTAATCCTGCGATATAAGCTCCAAATATACTCCCGAAACCTCCAAATACAACTATTATGAAGGCTAGGAATGTGAAGAAGGCACCCATCTCCGGATATATCGGATAGAATGTAGCTAGTAGTGAGCCTCCAACCGCAGATATAGCGCATCCAATACCGAATGCAAGCCAGTACATCCTCTTAATATTAATACCTAGTAGTGAGGCTGCATCTCTATTCTGAGCTACAGCCTGCATAGCAACACCTGAATACGTTCTATTCAAATAGAAGTATAATGCTAGCGTTACACATATTGAGACTGCAAATGCTATAATCTCTGTTAGTGGAAAGATCAGACCAGCTACATTATATGTTATACCAGTATACCATGTTTCGATTCTACGGGTATAAGGTCCGAAGCCGGCTTCAGCACCATATCTAATAATTAATAATATTGCAAATGTAGCTACGACTTGGCTTACAAATGGCGCGCCTAAAATCCTATCAATTACTGCTTTTTGAGTTGCTACTCCAACTGCAAATACAATGGCGAATGCTAGTGGGATACTCCATATTGGATCTATACCTGCTAATGCAAAGAGCCAATATGTCGCAAAAGCTCCTAACATCATGTAATCTCCTTGAGCGAAGTTGATAATATCCATAACACCCCATATTAATGCTAGACCCATAGCTACTAAGGAGTATACGCTACCGATGAAAATACCACTAATAATTGCATTAATAATGCTAATTACATCAACCATCTCAACCACTTACACATAATATACTTTTTAAAACTAGCCGTATTATCATCAAAAAATTTAAAAACCAACATATATAAATTCTATTCCAACAAATACATGAAGATGTAAATAGTTAATATTAATCTAATACTTAGTAAAGTCATTAACGAAATTTCATAATTAAGCATAGAAGTTGAGTAAAATTACTATCTAAGGATTAATTTATTCAAATAATAAATATAAATAATAGTAAAATTGAGG
>CAZHBK010000056.1:0-8410 GCA_964530465.1 uncultured Nitrososphaeria archaeon
GTATGATTGAAAATGCTGCAGCATGATTTACATCTAGTAATCCTATACGTATCCTACCTTCCTTAATTAAATCATGTAGTATCTTAAGCATATCGATATATATAAGAAATGTAAAGCCCCAATCCGATTTAATCCTCCAATACCTCTTATAGTCATTCTTAATTAAATCCATCCTCTTAGAGATAATATAATCATATTTTATTGGATTAATACCTAATCTAACTCCCTCAATATACTCTATAGCTTCAATAACCCTATCCCTATAGAAGTCTAGAACTGTATAATCTGCAATTCTGAAGTGAAGCTTCCAACTCCTATTATCTAATGGCTTATCTATAGATATACATCCGACTGATAGCTTATCGAGCTCATCCACATAGCAGCCTCCTATATTGAATAATGGAGTGATATACGTAGAGGATATTATAAGTGATCCAATTAATTTAGCCTCTAAGTTTAATGATTTAGATAGATAGTTTACTAAATCTCTCAATTCATTAATTGGATATTCTAGCTTTATAAATTTAGCTTTATACTCGTCTGGAAACTCACTCCATATATCTGGTGGAGCACCTATATCTCTATATTTAAATCTCTCAGCAATCCAATTTAAAATCTTAACTGATAACTGATCTAACTCTTTAACTAAGATTACACCACGTAGATTTTTAACTATGGCTGCATAGTATGAGAACATACCATATAATTTAAAAGTTTAGAATATTCTTCTTAAAACTATAGATTATCTTCTCGGCTATTGATGGTTTAGGATTAAATAACCTCCTAGCCTCCTTAGAGAACATATCATTAGCAGAGTATATCCTTCTATTATTTAAGTCGATAAGTACTAGACCAATACGTTTAACGATCTTACCAAAACTGCCTTCACACATCATATATTGATTTAGTACTTCAGGTTTATAGACATCCTCAATATATTCAATAGCTGATTCATCAATTGATTTAGATGCAATAGCTACATATGCTACATCAATATCCCACTCTACATTCTCAGGAGTTTTAAAGAGAGTACCTCTCATATACTCCCTAACTACATCCAAAACCCTCTCAATAAGATTAATATCAACCTCGTCAAATGCAAATAGCATTGCAGCAGCACCATATGGGAATAAATATGGCAGTTGTAATCTAGGAAATATAAAACCCTTAGTTTTAAAATGCCTCGAATGGCCATATATTAACAACATACATTTAAAACCATTAATATCTACATTTCTAAAACTCTTAAACCAGCCAACCCTCCACTCATCACGTAAGATTCTATGTTCGATGAAATCAATATATCTATCTAAATTAATACCCATCTTCAATAAAACAATTAGAGGTGCTTTATATTTAAACTAGGTATGTTAATCAAGATTGCATGTAGAATGGTCATCCCGGGTGAAGGATCATCATCTAGTGGTATCAGTACGTGCAATTGTAATCATCCCAATATAAATGTTATCTATTAGTTTATAGGAGGAGATTTAAACGTTTATGTACTCAGTTAACCCCCTAAAGGTATATCCTAAATTTACTAAGTTAACCTAATTTAGATGTATCTGATATTCTCCCATCAGTCTTTATGTTTATGATTTGATCTTTAATCATCTTCTCAAAATACTTCCTTAATATCCTTCTGACTTTAGGCCTCCTATTCACAGTACCATATAGTTCATATGCTGTAGCTCTAATACTATTCAACTTCTTAAGCTTCATCAATACATTTCTTTCTTCATCAGTTAACTCATTTTCATAGTGTTTTAATGCTAGTTCCGCAATCTCTCTTAACTCAAACCCCATATATGTATACTTCTTGCCTGTAGGTATATCTAGTTTCTCTAAAACTTCAAATTCAATTATAGTAACTATATCGTCTGGAGCTACACGCATCTGATATACATTCTTTAAATTCTTAATTAACTCTCTTAAACTTCTAAATCCATCCCTCCTAGCATCTTCATCAGTTAAATCCTTAATCTTCTTAAATTCAACATGCTTAACTTTTATCTTCGCAACAATCCTACCACCACTCTGAATATATAATTCATCATTTAATGGAATAACCCTACCTAATCTAATTGTAGTAGTCTTCCTACCCTCTAGAATTAAATCAATAAACCTCCCCTTAATAGTAATCATCTTCTTAATGAATCGTGTCTTCTTAAATATCGATGATGACATCCCTAAACATAAGATAATATCTACTTCTCAAAGTATAATATAAGCTTATCTAGTATTTCATAGAAAAACAACTAAGTTCATAAGTAGGTTTAATTTAAAGTATGTTGGGAATTAAGATAATTCCACTTTAGACCAAGTATAATGCACACCTCTACTAAGGATGCCCTTAAGCTTATCTGATATAAAATCCCTAGATATAACAGTTTTAACAATTAAGTTAAATTCTCTATCTAATTCGCATACTAGAAGATACTTTCTAGTCCATATTAGAATTTTATCGGTGAAAACCTTATAATATCCATCTCTAACTATATTCCTAATAATATCCTTAATTACATCATCTGTAAACTTATAATACTCCTTAACTGCTCTCTCCCTCAACCTCTTAATAGCATGCTTAGTAATACGTACTCTAATAACTTTAGATTTAGCGATTTCCCGAAATACAACTCTATAATCGATATAATCACTACACTCCTCCATAGTTATACGCTATATTGATAATTGCCGAACGATATTCCAAATCTAAACTATCTATTGATTATTATAGCTCGCTTACTGATATGTATTTGCGTGAAACATTGGGATTCTTAATTAATATTCAGCTATATATTTACCATTTAAGAATATTATCTAAGACGTAAGATGCTTGCATTAAAGGTGGTTGTTTGCCTGACTCTGCGAGTTTTCTAATCATTGAAACTATAGTTATATTCATTTTAATCTTAATCTCACCTATAATCGCTAGAAAATTAAAGCTACCAGTGATAATTACAGAGGTTTTACTGGGTATTTTAATTGGAGAGAGTTTATTAAAGATGGTTCCCGAACATCCAATATTGGATTTCCTCGCTTCATTTGGACTAGTATATTTAATGTTCTTAGTAGGTTTGGAAGTTGATCTTGAAGTTATTAAGAGAAATATATCTATGGGATTACCTATCGCGAGCTCATCACTAATAATACCGTTTATATCTGGATTCATACTAGCGCTACATATAGGTGTTAATCCACTTATTTTAGGTACTGTATTTACAACTACATCTATAGGTGTAATATTACCACTTATAAGAGAACTTGAATTAACTGAATTATTTAAATACGTATTATTAGTTTCAGTAGCGATAGTTGATATAGCTAGCATATTCATACTAGCATTTATCTTAGGAGTAATTCAAAATTCAATAGATATAGCATTTATATACTCATTCATAGCCGTTACATCCCTATTTATAATACCATACCTAATTAGAAGGTGTGCCAAAAGGGATATATGCAGTAGGTTTAAATCATGGATTAATCAAGAATCCTACTTTGAAATAGGCGTTAGAATTTCATTTGTATTAATAATTGCATTAGCTACAATATCATATCAGCTAGGATTCCACGCTATAATAGGCTCATTTATAGCTGGGTTAATAATGTCTGAATTAATGCCATATCCATCTAAATTAAGGAGTAAGCTTGAGGGATTCGGATATGGATTTTTCATACCGATATTCTTCATATTAACTGGATCTAGAGTAGATATTCCAATACTATTATCAAATATTGAAAATTTAATTCATTTAGCTTATGTAATAGCTATAGCTATTTCATCTAAAGTGTTTAGTGTATTTATAACATCGATGTTTTTAGGTTTTAAATTTAAAGAAGCATTACTACTAGGATTACTACATTCAGCCAGAGTGAGCCTTATATTAGCGGTTGCAGAAATTGGAAGAAGTCTAAACTTAATTGATCTAAGTACATTTTCAATATTAGTAATACTATCAATAGTATCTACTATCATAGGTCCAACATTAGGTAGATATATTCTAAAGAGATAAAGTACACTAGATGTCACCGATTTATCTCCCATTAACTCAAGGAGGGAATTAAATTCTAAATAGGCAATATTTAAATAGACAGCGTTTTTTATTTCTTCTAGGCAATGATGATTACCCAGCTCACCCTGAGTAGATGACGAACGTCGGAACGTCTGAGCCGTTAAAATTTTAGATATATAATCCTAGGTATATCACTTACTAATTAAGCGTATTTAATGAAGTCTTATCATACACTTAGTTTGAGGAATGTCTACATAGCTAATTCTCGATGAATACTAATTAGCAAAGCTATGTGGATAGCATATGCTTTCACACACCCTTCTAGAAATGTTTAAATGTATTCGTGTCATATAGTAGGTTGGAAGGTTGATTTTATGGGGAAGGTGTTTGTTGGGCTTATTAGAGATCATAGGACTAGGATTGGTAGGATAATTGCTAGAGGTGCTAGGTTAAGGTATGGTGGTAAGGGTAAGGTTGAGAATTGAAAGGGATGATATAGTTGTTGAGACTAGTGCATTAGCTAATAGTGGTTATGAAGCTGAAACACCACAAGTATTAGTGCCTATAAGATTAGCAGAGATATTGAAACTATGGCCTCCTAAAGGTGATGTTGAAGAGTCTGAGTATGAGACTGCTGGTGGACCATTAAGAGTATGGATGTATCCTAGAGCATGTAGAGTATCAGTAGTTGTTAGAGATACTGAATCACCGAGTACAATAGCTGATGTTATAGTATCACCACTAGCTAATGAAGTTCTAATGAGTGATAAGTTAATTGGCGAACTTCAAATAGCACTCGAAGATGTAGGAAGAGGTTATTGGAGATTTAGATGGGAACCTAAAGATAAGCTTAGAGCAAGCGTACCACCAAAGTATTGGAGATAACTATTATAGAGCATTATTAGGAGTTTACTACATTCCTCACAATACTCAGCACATTCATAACATTAAGTACTAGTTAACCACCTTATACTCTAGATGATTTAAGGCAGATATCTGAACCAGCTGGTCGCTTTAGCAGTTGCATTAAAAATTAGGGATAAATTAAGAGATAAGAAAGTTGTTATAATGATTGCTGGAGGTAATATAAGTGATGAATTACTGAAGGAGATTATATGTATGGAGTATCTTGAAGAATTATTTAGATAAGTTGGGACTGTAAACGCAATATTGGATTTAGACCAAAGTGCACTCATTTATAATTTATTTACTACTATTTACTTATATTTTTTGATGTTGATACATTTGGAAATTCTAGGTGTACTATCGTGAAAGGAGTTACTAGGGTTGAGGCTATCCTGATAGTTATTGTAATTATTCTAGCTGTTATAGGAGGTTATGGATGGAGTTTAGCACTCCAGAAACCTAAGGTTGTAACGTCTCCAACTCCAAAACCTACGGGAGTTGTTAAGAAGCCTGTGAATATCACGATAGTTGATAGTGCTGGTAGATATGTTACAGTTCCATGGCCTTTAAAGAGGATTGTTGCTTTAACTACAGATTCACTTGAGGTATTAATTGCATTACATGCTGAAGACCTAGTTGTTGGTGTTACAGCATATGTTAAAGGTAAGCCTGAACTAACAGCACATTTAGGTAATGTGACGTATGTTGGAACATGCTTTAAGCCGAACATTGAAGCTATAGTATCTGTAAAGCCACAGGTGGTAATTACATATGTTAGATGGCCTAAACCTGAAGTCTTAGATGAGAAGCTTAAGCCATTTGGAATTAAAGTAATTAGATTAGACTTCTATAAGATAAGCACGTTATTTACCGAAGTCAAACTACTTGGATTACTAATTAATCATACTAAGGAGGCTGATGAATTCGTTAAATTCTGGAATGATATACTGACTTCAATTAGAAGTAAAGTTTTAAAGCTTAAGCCTAATCAAATGGTACGTGTATATTTCGAGGGATATCATGACTATGTAGCGAATGGTCCTGGCTCTGGAGGCGATGATGATCTTAAAATGGCTGGGGGAGTTAATATATTCGGTGATTCACCAATACCATATCCTAAAGTTAGCTCTGAAGCAGTTATCGAGAAGAATCCAGACGTTATCATTAAAGCTGTATCAACAGCTAAATTCAAACCATATGGTGCTAAGAATGCATCGATACTCAAGGAGATTAGAGACTCGATAATGTCTCGACCTGGATGGAGCGCTATTAAAGCAGTTAAGGAGGGGAGAGTGTATATTATATCCGGTGCGTTAACTGCAGGTCCTAGAGCTGTAATAGCTATAGCATATATTGCTAAATGGCTATATCCAGATTTATTTAAGGACTTACATCCAGAAGAGATATTAAAGACGTATTTCGAGAAATTCCTTAGAGTCCCATGTAGTGGTATATGGGTATATCCATGAGTTTAACAGACCACTACGATATATTACAGAGGAAGTGGAGGATATTATTCATTTCAATCTTATTTATATTAATCCCTATAGGTACAGTGCTATCCCTCTACGTCGGTACTGTTAGAATACCATTCTCAGACGTCTTAGATATAATGATTTACAAGCTATTTGGAGTATGCATTAATAATGATGTACCTGCTGAATTTACTGCAATAATATGGGATATTAGACTTCCTAGAATCCTTACAGCATTAGTTGCAGGTGCTGGATTAGCGATCGCGGGTTCTGCTTTACAAGGTGCTCTTAGAAATCCACTCGTAAGCCCATTCACATTAGGTATTAGCTCTGCTGCATCTTTCGGTGCGGCATTAGCAATTGTACTAGGTATTGGATTAACAGGATACGGTGTTTACATGATTATGGCTAATGCATTCGCATTCTCAATGCTTGCAGTACTCATAACAGTAGGTATATCTAGATTAAAGGGACTTTCATCTGAATCACTCATTCTCGCTGGTATTGCAGTAATGTATTTATTCTCCGCATTAGTAACCTTACTAGAGTATATTGCTCAAGTATGGGAGTTAAAAGCTCTAGTTTATTGGATTATGGGCGATTTATCCCTATCAAATTGGGTTAGACTTAGATATATTGCTTTATCAATTCTAGTATGTATCCCAATATATAAATATTCATGGGATTTAAACATACTAACATTAGGCGATGAAACAGCTAAGAGCCTAGGTACTAATCCTGGGACAACTAGATTAATATGTGTAGTACTAGCCTCATTAATAACATCTATGATAGTATGTATGACTGGGCCTATTGGATTTATAGGTCTTGTAGCTCCACATATGGCTAGATTACTATTGGGATCTGATTATAGATATTCGATGGTAGGCTCTCTACTGGTAGGCTCCTTACTACTACTTGCATCTGATACTATAGCTAGAGCTTTATTAACACCTATTGAACTACCTGTTGGAGTTGTTACAGCATTCCTCGGCGTTCCATTATTCATACACTTACTCTTAAGATCGAGGAGGGAGATATGGCGGTAAAATTAATTGTAGAAAGCGTAACAGTATATTATGAATCTATTAAAGCTTTAGATAATGTTAGCATTAGGTTTGAATCCGGACGTATAACTACATTATTAGGTCCTAATGGAGCTGGTAAGACTACATTATTGAAATGCCTGAATAATATATTGAAGCCTACTAAAGGAGCCGTCTTAATTGATGGAGTTGAAGTATCCAAGCTTAAATCAAGAAATATAGCTAGGATATTTGGTTATGTACCTCAAACAACAACATATACACTACCGTATACGGTATTTGAAATGGTAGCTATGGGTAGGAGACCATACATCCGCTGGAGGCTTACTAGAGATGATATTAATAAAGTATATAAGGTATTAGACCTAGTAGGGATTAGAGATCTAGCAGGTAGGTATTTTAATGAGTTGAGTGGTGGTGAGAAGCAGAAGGTTGTAATTGCTAGAGCATTAGTTCAAGATCCTAAAATACTACTATTAGATGAACCAACCAGTAATCTAGATTTGAAACATCAGTTAGAGATATTAGGATTGATTAAGAGACTTACCAGAGAGAGGAATCTAACAGTTGTTATGGCTATGCATGATCTAAATCTAGCGTATAGATTCTCCGATTTAATCATCCTACTAAAGAGTGGTAGAATTTATGATTATGGATCGCCTAATAAAGTGTTGACACCTGAGAATATTAAAGCTGTTTATGGCGTTGATGTAGATGTGTTTGAAAATCCATATCCACATATAGTTCCTAAGGAGGTGACCTAAGATTACTAAGATCTCATTTATTATTGGATATGGTGGTTCTGTAATTCCAATACTAAGATGTATTCTAGATGATGAAGCTAAGAAGTATAGATTTGAGTATGTAATTGTTAGAGATTCTGAATCAGATAGATATTATAGCTTTATAAAGAATTCAGATATCATATTCATATACTCGAGTAATCTACCAGATAATGTTATTAATG
>CAZHBK010000057.1:0-4118 GCA_964530465.1 uncultured Nitrososphaeria archaeon
GTAAAACTATATCCTTGACTATACTACATTATTTCTTTACAATAATGAGCGATATTTAAGTGTATCACAGTGATTATACATGTCTCTATCAAGATATATTCTAATGAGATTATTATATGCAATACCAACTGTAATAGGTATAGTTTTAATTATGTTCATTCTTGTTAGAGTATTACCTGGTGATCCAGCTAGGTTGATTGCTGGGTTAGAAGCGAGTGAGGAGGATGTTCAGAGGATTAGAATTTTACTTGGTTTGAATAAGCCTATTTATGAGCAGTTTATAGATTATCTAGCATCATTAGCTAGAGGAGATCTTGGTACTTCTCTTAGATTTGGTACACCAGTTATTAAGGAGATATTGGCTAGATTTCCATATACTCTACAACTTGCTGTAGTATCAGAGTTGTTTGCTATTGCTATTGGTATTCCATTAGGTATTTTATCTGCTGTAAAACCATTTACCAAAACTGGGTATACAGCTACTATAATTTCTCTAATAGGTTCTTCGATGCCTATATACTGGCTTGGACTAATGCTGATATATTTATTCTCAGTACAGCTTAAATTACTACCATCTCATGGTGCTGGAACACCTAAACATATTATACTACCTGCTATAACGCTAGCAATTCTATTAATGGGTAATATAGTTAGGATTACTAAGGCTTCAATGCTTGAGGCGCTGGAGAGTAACTATGTTATTACTGCTAAAGCTAAGGGTCTAGCTGAGAAAATAGTTGTATATAGGCATGCACTTAGAAATGCAATGATACCAATAGTAACAATATTAGGTCTCCAATTAGGATCACTTATGGGTGGTGCTATTCTAACTGAATCTGTATTTGCATGGCCTGGTTTAGGATTGCTATTAGTTGATTCAATATTCTATAGGGATTATCCATTAGTACAGGGTATTGTATTATTCTTCGCAACTGCATTTGTGTTAATAAATATTGCTGTTGATGTAATCTACGCTATAATCGATCCGAGGGTGAGGGAGTCTCTATGGTTGAGGGAGCAGAGGTTGTAATTGAGAGACTTAGGAAGGCTAGAAGGCAACAGATTAAATTAATGTGGTTGAGATTCAAAGTTAATAAAGCAGCGTTAATATCCTTATACATCCTAGTGTTTTTAACAGTTATAGCTATTTTAGCACCATATATAACGCCACATGATCCATATGCATTCGATTTAAAGCATGCATTAGAACCACCATCATTATCGTATCTATTTGGTAGGGATGAAATGGGTAGAGATATACTAAGTAGAATTATACTTGGATCTAGATACTCACTCGGTATAGCATTTTTATCAGTATTAATCGGTGGTGGATCTGGGTTAGTGTTAGGTTTGATATCTGGATATTATGGTGGTTGGATTGATAATATTATTCAGAGGATAACTGATGCATTACTTTCATTCCCGACATTAATACTAGCTATTGCATTAGTAGCAGTTATAGGTGTTGGCGTTACTAATGTTGCATTATCGGTTGGAATTAGTACGATACCAGTATACATTAGACTTACTAGGGGTTTAGTACTTCAAGTTAAGAATCAAGATTATGTTATTGCTGCTAGAGTATTAGGTAAGAGCCATTCATACATTATATTTAAGCATATATTACCGAATGTAATTTCACCTGTAATTGTTCAATCAACGTACTACATGGGTCTTACCATATTGATTGCATCTGGATTAGGCTTCTTAGGATTGGGAGTACAACCTCCAACACCTGAGTGGGGTACTATGATTGGAACCGGAAGGACATACTTATTCAGTAGCCCACATATCGTCGTGTTTCCAGGTTTATTCATCTTAATCACAGCATTATGCTTTAATCTCATAGGTGACGGATTGAGGGATGCATTGGATCCACGAACTCAGATATTCATGAGGAAGGTGAGGATATAATGAAACCACTACTCTCAGTTAGAAATTTAAAAGTATACTATTATCTACCACAGGGAGTTGTTAAAGCTGTTGATGGAGTATCGTTCGATATTTATCCTAATGAGGTACTTGGCATTGCTGGAGAGAGTGGATGTGGTAAGTCGACATTAGCACACTCGATACTAAGATTGATTAAACCACCTGGTGAAATTGTTTCCGGCGAGATCTTATTTAATGGAGTAGACTTACTCGAGCTTAGCGATGATGAGATTAGGAAGATTAGAGGTAGGGAGATAGCTATGGTATTCCAAGACCCAAACACATATCTAAATCCAATATATACCTCTGGATTTCAAGTAGCAGAAGTATTTGAAGCACATTTCAACATGAATATTAAGAATGCTTTTAGTAAGGTAATCGATATATTTAAGAGGGTTAGACTACCAGATCCATCAAAGAGGTTGACAGCTTATCCACATGAGCTGAGTGGCGGTATGAAGCAGAGAGTTTTAATTTCAATTGGTATTGCTGCGAAACCTAAACTCCTCATATTAGATGAGCCTACATCAGCATTAGACGTTACTATTCAAGCCAAGATAATGGATCTTCTTAAGGAGATTCAATTGGAGATGGGTATGTCAATGATGTTTATAACACATGATCTAGGGATTCTAGCTGAAATCTCCGATAGGATTATGGTTATGTATGCTGGTAAGATCGTAGAATTAGGTGATAAGAATGATATTATTTCAAATCCACTACATCCATATACTAAAGCATTATTAAACTCATTTAGATATGCTAGAAAGAAGCATTTACCAGTTATAGAGGGTAGACCCCCAAGCCTTATAAATCCACCCCCTGGATGTAGATTCCACCCTAGGTGTCCGCATGCTATAGATGGATTATGTAATAGACAAGAACCTATACTGTCTGAGATCAAACCTAAGCATTATGTAGCATGCCATCTATATAGGTAGGTGGTATTTATGGATCCAATACTCTCTGGAATTGAAATTAAAAAATACTTTAAGATATCTAGTGGGGTCCTAAGTAGATCTAAGCAGTATATTAGGGCTGTTGATGATGTAAGTATATCAGTATATCCATCTGAAATACTAGCTTTAGTTGGAGAAAGTGGTTCTGGCAAATCAACATTAGGTAGAATTCTAATAGGTCTGTTAAAGCCGGATTCAGGCAGGGTATTATATAAAGACATGGATCTATATAGTTTAAAGGGTTCTAAGAGGAGGGAGGCCAGGCATAAACTACAGGTAATATTCCAGAATCCAGATTCGAGTCTAAATCCGAGAATGCAGATAATTGATATTCTAGCTGAAGCAATTACAGAGAGATACCATGGTATTTCAAAGAGTGAGCTTATAGAGCATGTTGTAAAATTACTTAAGCTTGTTGGGTTAAGTCCAGATCATATTCATAAATATCCTCATGAGTTGAGTGGTGGTGAGAAGCAGAGGGTTGCTATTGCTAGAGCATTAGCTATGGAGCCAGAAGTTATAGTTGCTGATGAACCGGTATCGGCTTTAGATGTATCTATTAGAGCTCAAATATTAAACCTACTCATGGATATACAAGCTAGAATGAAGCTCTCAATGTTATTTATAGCACATGATTTAGGTATTGTATGGAATATTAGCGATAGAGTGGCTGTAATGTATTTAGGTAAGATTGTAGAGTATGCATCCACAGATGAGATATTTAAGAATCCACTACATCCATATACAATAACACTACTATCATCAATACCGAAATTATCACTACCTAATGAATTTAAGAAATTTAACTTAAAGCCTAGAGGTGAGCCTTCAAGTCTTATAAATCCACCTCCCGGATGTAGATTCTATACTAGATGTCCATATGCTAGAGAGGAATGTAAATCTATAGATATGAAGCTTATTGAAGTTACAAATGGACATTATACTGCCTGTCCATTTTTACGCTGATTAATCATCTATTTACGTTTGTAACATAATACTTATAAGCCATACTTTAATTCATTCTTCTTTTACATAACCTCCGTAATGTGGGGTGTTTATTTTAGTGCATAAGCGACATGGAGTATCAAGATCAGTTATAATAGCTATAGTAGTTCTCATAGTCATAGTCGGATTAGTAAGCTACTATTTCCTACTACCTACACTATCTCCTAAGAAGCAAGTTAGAGATACCATACGTGTAGCCATCGGCATTGATCTAGATACAGT
>CAZHBK010000057.1:4128-8366 GCA_964530465.1 uncultured Nitrososphaeria archaeon
GCTCAGACTACCACCACGGTTTACAATGTTGTTAGGCATGTATATGAGACACTTCTATGGTTCGATGGTAAAGGTAATGTAATTCCATGGCTTGCTACATCTTGGGATGTATCTCCAGACGGATTAATATATACATTACATTTGAGGAAGGGAGTTAGATTCCATGATGGGACAGAGTTTAATGCTACTGTTGTCAAGGCTAATATTGATAGATGGCTTAATCCAAAAGCAAAAGTACCTACTAGAAAGCAATTAGGACCTGTAGATCATGCTGAAGTAGTTGATAAGTATACTATTAAGATTGTTTTAAAGAAGCCATTCGCACCATTCCTAAGATCACTAGCAGAATATCTTCTAATTACGAGTAAGAGGGTAATTGATAAGTTTGGTGTTAATGTTATCACGGAAGTTGTAGGTACGGGACCATTCAAATTCGTTAAGTGGGTTAAGGGCAGTAAGATAGTACTTGAGAGATTCGATGATTACTGGGCTGAGAAGCCTAAAGTTAAATATATTGAGTGGAGGATTATACCGGAGGCAGGTACTAGAGAAGCCGCATTACTAGCTGGCGATGTAGATGCCGCATATTTGCCGCCACCATCAGATATAGATAAGTTAAAGAATAATCCTAAGGTTAAAGTCCTTACTCCCGTGACTAATAGGATTATATTTGTTGCATTAATGCCTAGAGGACCATTGAAGAATAAGCTTGTTAGGAAGGCTTTGAACTATGCAATTGATAAGGAGGCTATAGTTAAGAATGTATTATTTGGATTGGGTATTCCAGCAGATTCATTAGTACCACCGCATTTCTTCGGATATACTAAGATGAAGCCATATGAGTATAATCCTGAGAAGGCTAAAAAGCTACTTGCAGAGGCTGGATATCCGAATGGATTTAAGATGGTTTTAATGCATCCAACAGGTAGGTATCTACAGGATAAGCAGGTTGCTGAAGCAATTCAAGCATATCTCAGTAAGATAGGTATTAAGGTAGAGCTTAAGACTATGGACTGGGCTTCATTCGTTAGAGAGTTATTCAAACCACTCGATAAGAAGATTTATGATGCAGTTTTAATTGGATGGGGTCCTGGAGTTGCAGATGCACATTATACGTTATATCCACAATTCCATTCAACACAGCAATTACCACATGGATTAGGACTAGTATATTATAACAACTCGTATATAGATAAGTTATTAGAGCAAGCTCAATCAGAAACAAATCCAGAAGTTAGAAAAGCTCTCTACAAGAAGATTATAGAGTACTTATGGGATGATGCACCATGGATATTCCTATATACACAATGCAATCTACTAGCGATATCAGCAAATTTAGAGGGTGTATGGATACATCCGGACGGAGAGCAGTTCTACTTCTTTACAACATGCTTCAAATCATCATAGATGCTGGAATAATCCTCTCAAATCCTATTTATCCTCATATATTTCATAACTCTAATACCATTTATACCTTTTTAAAGGAATTACACTTCTTAAATTGCAATACATCATCACACTATTAATTAAAAAATAAATAAGTATGCATTCTAATTGATTTAAGTGCGATGATGAGGCATAGAGTCGCCGAAAAAGGGATGTGAGGAGCTCGCCCTTTGCTGAGCCCGGTAAATCCTCCCCTCCTAACTTACCTGAATTGGAGATAGGCTAAATCTATGCATTTTTAGAAATTAAAGCAATTAGAAAGAGGAAGCTAGATAGCTTAGGATTTTTAATTAATATAAAAAGGAATAGATTAGGAATATATTCTGCTTGCTAATGCTTCCTTAATATAACTGCTACAGCTATTATTATGATGACTATTATTGCTATAATCCAGATCTGATATCCTCCTGAGATTAATGGTTGTATTATTGATGGCGTAGGTGTAGTTGCTGTAGGTGTTGTAGTAGTAGGCTTGGTTGGAGTTGTGGTAGCTATTCTTCCTGTTGGTGTTGGAGTCTTCGTCGGAGATGGACTAGGCGATGGTGTCGGGCTTGCTGTTGATATTGGAGTTGGGGTTGGAGTCGCTGTAGCTGTTGGTGTTGGAGTCGACATAGTTACGGAACCTGAAGGAGTAACTATTGTTGCTAGTTCAGCCTTTACAGTCTCTCCAGTATCAACTCCTATACTCGGATCATGTTCTAAGCTACAATTACCAAAGTATGGATATACTAGGAATATCCTGAGCGTGCCTCCAGTAATCCAGAACACACCTGATACGTTAACTCTCCTAGTTGCATTACCACATTTAACGTATGCATATGGTATGAATCTATAGAATCCAGCTACCTTAGAGCCTTCCGCTAGAATTAATAGTCTAGGAGTCCTAATATTACTCTTCTTAAAGGAGGTGGCATTTATATCTGCTTCAGTACTAATATTAGCAGATGCATTCACCTTACTCCTACCACAGTGTATGCTTACCTTCCTAGAGAATTTAACGTTAAAGCTTGATGATGTTAACGCTTTCTCTATATCCTCGAATTTAACCCCTTTGGTAGTAAGCGTAATTCTTGAGATAAGTATCAACTTTGACTCTAACGTAGGTAGAATGCTTGTTAAATTACCTAAATACTTCTTAAGTATATCATAATTCCAGACCCAATGCTTTATAATTATATCGTTTTTAAGCTCTGTAGATGTAACTATATGAGTCTCATTACCTACAGTCTCATTAACTGTAATAGTATATATCCTATTTCGAATAATTATATCTCCTTCCCTTATAAAGCTCCACTTACCTGGAGCTCTGACTATTATGAAGTTAAATCTAACTCCAATTACATTACCTTTAGAATCCGTGATATTATATGGTCCATCAAGCCTCCAAGTACATGTTGGGAATGGTAGAAGGAATGGATGCATCAGCCTAACAGCTTTCGTAACACCATGCATTATCTCATGGGTGTGTTGCATCATTCTTCCCGACTTCTTTCTAACATGTGATATTATCTTATCGATATCTCTCTTAAAACTCTCAACATCTCCACTTATCTTAGACTTAACTTCCTCAAGATCCTGCCTATACTTCTCAGCTTCATTTACGAAGCTTAACGCCTTACTTAAATTCTGTTTTAATTTGTCAACCTTACTCTGTATATCTATATTGCTATATGAGATATTCAAATATATTGATAACGTAGCATTTAACGTCTTCCTAACATTTAACGCATTCTTCCCAGTTTTAGAATAGCTCAGCAGTATACTAACTGACTTTGAAGTTTTAACATCTATATTCTCGATAAAGTCCCCGTATTTAGCTAATAAGCTAGATGTTGATGAAATTAAGCTAATTAAATCGTCCCCTAGGTCTTTCATACGCTTTGCCTTCTCTAATCCGGTAGAGTTAGCTGCTTTATCTAAGTCGTCTTTTATTTTAGATAATACTGATTTAGTCTTTGAGGTTAAGCTATCTATTGTAGAATTACCTGTTTTGAATTGAAGGAGTGTTGTAAGCTTTTCTATTAATTTTCTACAATCCTTATAGATATCTCTACCCTTTATGAATTCATTAATAGTTGTATTCAGGTCTTTAACTGTCTTTTCAATACTTAACTTATGTGATCTTAAGTCTGAAATTAATCCATCCTTAACTTTAGATATATTATATGCTATCTTAGATATATTGTTTAATGTAATATTCAACTTAATCTTAAGCTCTCTATGACTTTTACATAAAGGTATTATATCCCTAAGGATAGTTTTAATATCTTCAATCGTTTCATTTAAGATTTTATCTTCAACATGGATCTTATTTAATGCATTAAGTGACTTATTAACCTCTTCCTCTAATACCTTGAAATCACCTGTTTTACTAGCTGTTGTATATGCTTCCTCAATAGCAGTATGTAGTTTTAGTATTATATCCGCTAATACTGCTATATCAGCTCTAAACTTATGCATGATTTGCTCTAAGTAGCTAAAGCCTTCTTTAAACATATGCTTATGCCTGAATTTAATTAGCGGTGCTAGCCATACTTCGGCAATACCATAATAATGTGCTACATAAATCTTATCAGGTTCTTTATCATACCACCAGAAGTATATTGGTATAATCCTACCCTTGTAGCTAGGTATGACTATAGTTATAACTCCATTATCAATCTTAACCCAGCTATCACTTCTAGTAAGCTTAACGCCTTTAGCGGCAGCGTATACTGTATATGGATGTATTATTGTAACTGAGAATAATAAAATTATGAATAACGCTATAACCCTATAACGTAATGTATCAT
>CAZHBK010000058.1:0-8366 GCA_964530465.1 uncultured Nitrososphaeria archaeon
GCTGAGCAGATAGCTGAGAAGATTAAGGAGGAATTTGGATATGAATTCAAGCCTAGTCAGATCTATCGCTTAGCTAAGCCAGAGAAGAAGACGGTTAAGATAGATAGGGATGTAGCGGACATGCTTGAGGAGGAGTTCGGAAGCGTCTCAAAGGGGATTAAAGAAGTAGTTAAGTTTGCTAGAAGAGCATTATATAAACCGCCTCCACACCTGAGGAAGGCTATAGCACAGCTGGGCGGGAGGACATTAGACTATGAAGAAGCAGTTAGGGAGTTGAAGGCATGGGGGTATGAAAACCCAGATAAAATCCTAAGTGAACTAGGCAAACTAGGATACTTGAGGAATGAAGGGGGGAAGCTTAGATTCCTAAGATATCGAGTCCCGACTGAATTAGACCTACTGCAGTTCTTCGCTGGGATGATGTATTCGAGGAAGTAATTACTTCTCCACCGTAGCGAGTATCAATAGCCTAGTCATACGCCTTAGAAACTCGAGGTCAACATCATACTCTTTAGACAGCTTCTCCATCCACTTAGGAGTCTTCCCAATCCTACCGAAATACCTACCCGACAGCTCCTCCTGAACGAATTTAGCTGCGGGTGGAATAGGATACTCATCCTTCTTACCCTTATACTTTATGCCCTTAGCCTTTAAAGCGGCTTCTCCGAATGCAATCCTACACAGTATCTGTGGAAGCGTCGGGTCTAAAGCAGTCTTAGGATAGCTCCTGAAGTAGAATATCTCTCTAGGCTTAGTCCTATGGACTAGAACCAGAGACTTACTCCTATCCCTTCCATGCATGGATTCAGCCATGCTAAATATTTATTTATAAAACCCCCGTATTAATTATTACTGGTGTCGGGATATGGTATTGGTTAGAGGATCTACCTTTATATCCGCCGTGCTTAGTGCTGCTGGCGGTGCAGAGCCCAGATGGAGGTTTGGAGCTAAGGCTATTCAGGTCTACGCTCCTGGAGGGATGTTCTGGAGTAAGAAATCCGTTATCGCTAGGAACGCACCATACACTATAGACAGCCCACACTTAGGGCAGATGGAGGCTAGGATTAACTTCGGTGAGATCGCTAGGAGACATAAGGGTGAGAGGGGATTCAAGGAGGGACTACCTATCATAGCATACTACATTAAGAGGGAGATGACTGGATATAAGGCTCCAGATGCAATGAGACCTGAAGACTATCCATCTAAGAAATTCCACACAGTGCATACTCTTGAAGAGTTAAAGCGTATGATGAGGGCTAAGAGGAGGGAGGTTAGAGGAGCTCCAGCATATCCACCGACGCCACCACCTCCATAAGCGGGGGTGATTAATACATGGCATATCCGGGGGAGCTCAGTCTTACAGCGTGGCTCGATCCAGCATTAAAGTATTTTGCAGAGCAGGCTGGTATACCGTTAGAGGATTATGCTAGTACTGTAGGCGGTATTGGGGAGGGATTCGCACTCAACGTCATCACGGATGTATTCACTAAGGGATGGCTGAATAGGATAATCAAGCTAGTTAGTGGATTGATAGGCACAAGCTATGCGGTATTCGGCAGGGACGTACCTGTAAGGCTCAGGAAGGATCTACTCGCATTAGGTACTACGATGGCTCTAGATGGATTAGCGAGCGATCCACTAAAGCTTAAGGAGGATGCAGAATCACTAGCTGAATTCATTAAAGCACTACAGTCTGGAGATGTAACCAGGGCTTTAGCAACTGGATTGAGGACTCCGGGAGAGATATCTGCTCGTTTAGGAATGACCGCTCCAGCACCAGCACCTTCTCCAAAATCCATGCCTACACCTCCAACTAAGACTGTAGAGGTTGAGAAGAAGGTTACTAAGGAGGCTACTAAGGAGGGGGCTAAGCCTAAGACTGTAGAGGAGATTGCTGTCACAATCTAAACTATGGATATAGTTCCGAAGCGCCTCTCATACTCGATACCCAGCCGTATATACCATTCTATAAGATAGCTTAAGCTAACCCTCGGCCTACTCTCCTCTACTTTTTTTCTAAGATATTCTAATAGATCCCTATCTATCGTTATAGAGATCTTATCCTTCACCATCTGCAACACCTACTACTTTATACTACCATCTAGTATAGTATTTAAATAACTACATCCTATAAAGTTTTACTGGTGGTATCTATGGTCGATATAGAATATTTGAGGAAGCTTCAAGCCGAGGCTAAGAGAACCGCCGACGAACTAGGGCTTATCGTTAAAGAACTTAATGATAGAGAGCTTAAGAAATTCGGTAAGAGCTTCGAGAGAATGCTAGTATTAGCATATCCACAGAGGGAGATTGTAGATATCTTCTTAAGGCATCAGGGTGAGATACTATTAGGTGCTATGGTTGCAAAAGCACAGTTTGATAGTGAATTCGATGGTGAACAACCTTCAGCAGGTAAATTCGGTATGACCGTTATTAGGGCATGCTACCTAGGTATTGGAGACGACTGGGAGGATGCGGCTCCATTCACAACCGGCTCTCCACAGAATTGGATTCACTCAGGCACATCTCTATTAGGTGGTACTGCTGGAAATCCAATCAGAATAGGCGAGAATATAGTACACGTGGTAATTGGAATCGGAAGCCTGCATCCATCACCTAAGATTGAATCAATTAAGTTTGAGATTGACGGTAAGGAGAAGCCTGTGTTAACATTAGGCTATCAGTTGAAGAAGAGCGATTTAAAGGTTAGAGAGTTAGATAGTAGCTTAATCTGGAAGAAGGATACAACTGTATTAGCTAAGGTATTCATATCTGCTAAGTATGGTTCTAGTGTTGACGACTATCCATATCTATTAGGTGTTTCATATCTGAGAGAGAACGTGATGCGTGTACACGACCCGGCTAGTGTGGTATTATCAGTAAACAAGGTTGTAGCAACTACATAAATCTAGGAGGTGGTTAGCAAATGACAGTAATAACGAAGCTTCCAGATGGAAGACTAATAGCTAGGCAAACGATAACAGCGACAAGTATTCTATCAGCCGGTTCAATAGCATTAACTGTTTCATTCCCAGACTTGAAGAAAGTTGAATATGCACTAGCGGTAAACCTAAGCACGGATCCAAAGACTAATGCAACACCGCAAGATATAACTACAGAAAAGAATGTAGTAGGAATGACAGTATATGTCGGTGCTGGAACAACCGTCTCAGGAGAGGTAATAGCATTAGGATTCTAAAGAATTCAATGCATCTTATTCCTTTTTCTTTATATTTTTGGTGTAGCCCAGTATGGCATATATACCAGAATTAGTGCCATACGACTATATATTATATAGGAGAAAGCCACTAGGTACAACCGTAATAACGGAGGTGTGATATTAGGGTGAGGATTTTAATTACTGGTTCGACTGGGTTTATAGGAAGCTATCTATCATACTACCTCCATAAGAAGGGATATGAGGTATATGGATTGGGCAGGAGCGATAGAAAACTATATCATTATAGGGATGTAATAGTTAAGGAATATCTAGATGTAAATGGAGAATACAATAGGATTCTATGCAATATACTCGATTACCCGGAGTTAACGGTTGTATTCGATGAAGTTAAGCCAGATATCGTAATCCATCTAGCTGCACAGGCAGATGTTATGAAGAGCTATCACTATCCAGAATATACGTTTGAAGTTAACTTCAAGGGAACTAGAAATGTACTTGAGGCATCTATCAAATCAAAGGTGAAATACCTCATATATCAATCAACCGATAAAGTATATGGGAGTACTGAAGACGCTAGAGAGGATAGCCCGTATAAGCCGGTTGACTTCTACTCTATATCTAAGGTTGCGGCAGATAGACTTGCACAAACATATATGGATAAGCTGGATATCTGTATTCTAAGACCATGTAATATATATGGCTTGGATTTAAACTTCAATAGGCTAATACCATATTGTATACTTGAGTGTCAGGATGGGAGGAAGCCTAAGATTAGAAATCCACACGCCGTGAGACAATTCCTATATATAATGGACTATCTACATGCAGTCGAATTATGTATTGATAAGAGGCTCACAGGGATATATAATATAGGTAGTAATGATATTCTAGAGGTTGGATATGTAGCGGGTGAGATATGTAGAAGATATGGGTTGTCCTATGAATCTACTGAGCCTGATAAATATAAACCAGAAGCCACTAGGCAGAGCGTGAACTGGGATAAAATTAAGAATGAAGGATTCAGACCTAGGTATAGTTTCAATAAAGCATTAGATGAAACGATAGAGCAGTATAATCTACTTTTTAAACTCACGAGGTGAGATATATGAAGGTATTCATCCTAGCCGGTGGATCAGGCACTAGATTATACCCCTACAGCCTTGTAATACCTAAGTGTGCAATACCTATTAAGGGTAGACCCTTCATACATAAGGTAATCGAATTCTATAAGGGACATGATATAACGATATTGACGGAGAGGGAATACGAGGAATACTATAGGGCTATTACAAATGTAGACGTATATGGGTTTGAGGAGGAATATAATACTGCTGGGAAGATACTTAAATACTCATTCAACCATAAGATGCCAGATAAATTCATAATCCACTACTGCGATAGTTATGCAGAATATAACCTCAACAAACTAGATGACTTACTCGATAAATACATAGCTGTTATGGTTCTATATGGTAAACTCCCGGTTGAATATGGAATTGTAGATATTGAAGATGATAGAGTTGTCAAGATATTTGAGAAGCCGAAACTACCATACTATACCTGGACTGGGATACTCGGTTGTAGGAGGAGAATTCTAGATTATATCGTAACGTATAATGATGACTGGGCTAGAGACGTCATCCCCATTTTGATTGAAGAAGAAGAAGTAGTCTATATAGAGGGTAGGAATTTCATAGAGGTAGGTAGCCTACCATCAATCAGACGTGCATTAGAAGTATTAGGAGGTGGCAGGTAATGGGCATCTACTATGGGCAGATAACTAGAAGGGAGGATTTTAAAGGAACTTTAAGATGTGTTAAACTCGTCTATCCCTATGTAGACGCAATCATTATAGTAGAGCATGATTTTACATCAAATGAAATAAATAAGCTAGAAAGCATTGATAAGGAAAATAAGATTCATATTGTACATCATGAATGGCATGATAGTTTTCCAGATAAGAGAAATGAATATCTAGAGAAGGCGAAGGAATTAGCAGAATTAAATAATGATCCTAATCCTTGGATGTTGGTTTCAGATGCAGATGAGTTTTTCAATGAAGAATTCCTTAAAGATTTAAGAGCTATAGTTGACTGGCTTACAGAAAATGGATATGATATGGCTGGTATAAACTGCCGTGAGAAATTCGAGTGTGTCGAATGGCTAGATGAACTTGATTTACTTAAGGAAGTACCGGGTGGATATAGGGAGAGCAATTATTATAAATACCTTTTATTTAGGCTTTACCCGGATTTAAAATACATTGGCGTCGGAGTTTCTCGGGCAGTCCACGAGACGTTTAATAGGAAGAATTGGAGGGCTATACACCTACCTAAGGATAAATACTGGTATACGCATGAGAAATCAGCATTGAGAATATGGTTGAACGCTGCGAGAAACTTCTTTGCTGGAGGCGGTGGAGATAATGTAGGAGAGTTAAACCCATATTGGAAACCATTTAGAGATTTATGTGCTAGGTATGGTATTAGAGATAGCGAGGACTTCCTGAAAGCACTTAAAGAAGGCTTACCTAGGGAGATTGAAGATAAGTTGATAGAGTTTCTACAGCCTAAGCCGATATTTGCAACCGACTATGGTAGGGAGATGAGGGAAGCGGCTAAGGCATATTTCGCTCTACATCCAGATAAGATAACACCAGAAATACAGAGATTACTTAAAACTACACCACCTAGGTCTAAGGAGGTTGAGGTTGAAGATTACATTCGTAAGATGTATTTCAAGATACTAGGTAGGCATCCAGATAGAGGAGGACTTGAATATTATAAAAAGGCTATTCTAGAGGGTTTAATTAGGAAGGAGGATTTACCTAAACTACTTATGTCGAGTTCCGAATACAAGGAGAAGTTTGCTTTAGAGAGGGAGAGTGTTAGAGTTCAGATACCTGTGAATGTAGATGTACAGCTCAATGATGAAATAGTAATGCAGGCATTGATGAAATCTAGGGTTTGGTTTGATAAGATTAAGCCATATCTGGATATAGGTAGGTTTATACTCGACAATATAGTGGATAGAGATAGATTCATATCATGGTTCTACAGGAATAAGAATGATATATCAATTGAGGAGTTTATATCCGTGGTATTAAGCGGTAAGAAAGGTAGGGAGAGATGAGGATATTCTGGGTATCTGTATCTCCAGATGCTGCTACAGGCTATGGCAGGGTTACTAGGGAGGTTGTATCTAGGCTTTTAGATAGGCATGAGGTTATATGTATTGGGCATAGTGCGGATGTAATTGTATGGGGTGGGCGTAGATATGTAAGGCTTCCTAATGGAAGAGAGGTTTTAACGCTATCTATGACAAACCCCCTCATAGATGAGAAGTCGTGTCTTGAAATCATAAAGGCTTATGTATCTAGGTTTAAGCCAGACTTACTAATTGCACATTGGGATGCAATGGCTATATCGGTATTCCCTAGGGCGGGATTACCCTCGATATGCTATGTACCAATAGATGGATATATGACTTATAAGTGGAGCCAGTATCTAAAAGACTATTATTTAATAGTTACATATTCGATGTTTGGATATAATCAACTACTCAGGTATTTCCCACCTAGCAGGGTTAGGATGATATATCATGGGATAGATACTGATAGATTCAAACCCCTGAGGATATCTCGTGAGGAGTTGATAAGTGAGATAAACAAACTATATACGCCTCCAATACCCGAGGATGCATTCATAATAACTAATGTTGCTGCGAATATAGGTCCACGTAAGAATATACCGCTACTGCTTAGGGCGTTTAAGAAATTTAGTGAGGAGCATAGGGATGCACACTTAATATTGCATACGAATCTATATGCTAGGATGGGTAGGGGTTATGACTTGCCAATGATAATTGACGAGCTTGGCATTAAGGATAGAGTACACTATCCAGTTATAAATCCAATCCTATACGGGTATGATGATGAGGATATGGTTAAGCTATATAATGTTACAGATGTATATGTAAGCCTTAGTGTTGCAGAGGGATTCGGCTACCCTATACTTGAGGCGATGAGCTGTGGCACTCCAGTAATAGCACCTAGGAATTCATCACATGTAGAATTAATTGAGGGTCACGGATGGCTGGTTGACAACATACCCGAAGATGAATATGTAATCTACCCCGTATACGTACCATACGGAACAATATATCCAGCTCCATCTATAAAGTCATTCCTAGAGAAGCTTGAGGAAGCATATAGTGATGATGGATTGAGGGAGAAGTATGGTAGGTTATCTAGGGAGTTCTCGCTTCAATTCGACTGGAGGCTGATAATGCCTAAATGGTTTAAACTTCTTGATGAAATTGAAGACGATATATCTATCTTAAGGAGTATCATAGAGTAGTATTATACTTAAATACTTCTAAACTAGTATGTTTTCTTAGAAGAGAAGATGGAGGTGGTTTTATCTTGGATAGAAGGGGTATTATTCCTATAGTTGAGAAGTTCCTCCAGCCTAATTACTTGTTTGCATTGGAATTCCGCGAAGGCTTTATCTTCGGAAGGGTTATAAGGAGGAGGATATGCCATTACAAGCCATATCCGTTAATTGATTCGAATGGAAATGCAATTGATATTTCTCCCTCATCATATCAGAGCGAGATAATACTGAGAGACCCACGTAATACAGCAAATAAGATATTATATCTGGATTCATCTACAAACTCCGGGTATCCATGGATATTACATGGAAGTATAGGTATTAAGCCAGAATATATCTACATGTATCCACGCTTCCCAAGTGGTAAGGATATACCGGGTAAATTCCCTAATTTAGACCCGGTTAGACCTTCAAGTGGAGACAACCTAGGATATGTAAGTTCTAATGAGAGCCCTTATGAAGAACCTACGGACTTCATAGAGTATGTCATCCCGCCACATCAAGATATTGGATTTGAATTCTATAATAAAGACCCCGATAGAAGCCATCAACCCGTGTTGAATATATTATTCGCAGTATACTGGTTTGAAATACTAACTCCAGATAAACACGGTAAGCTAATAAGTAAGATAGCGAGCAGGGATGTTCCAGCAGCCTTCATGACTGTAGGGTTTGGAGATACACCACTAGACCTAGGTAGTACGTTACGAACCGACTGGAAGGTTACTCCTATGACACTTGATGAAGCTATTAGCCTAGGAGGTGGTAGATATGGTTAGTAAGGATGTTAT
>CAZHBK010000059.1:0-8351 GCA_964530465.1 uncultured Nitrososphaeria archaeon
CATTCATTATGTGTTTTTAAACCTTTAGATGTAGATATTATCAATATTCCTAAATCTCTAGATGGTAGATATTGCTTTGCATATTCCAAAATCTCATTTTTAGTAACTGGGAATCTAGGTCTTATAGCACCACACTTATTAATCCTACCGAGTAATTCAACTCTAATCTTACCTCCCCTACCATCCTCAATATACTGGTAATCCTTAATATATCCATGCTCCTTCATAATCTTAAGTACATTCAATGCTAGTTTAGATGCTGGATATATTACAACTACCTTCTTCCTAACCATTTCAGCATTACAGATCGCTGACATTAAATTACTAAGTATATCTAATGCTACCATAACCTACCACCAGAGGATACTACATATATTTCTTAAAGCCTAATTCATGAGCAATCTCTCTAAAACATCTCCTACATAGCATTAAACCTCTAGCTTGTATTACTGCTACATGAGTTCCACATCTCAAACATCTCCTAGATCCCTTACCAAACTTCCTCTCTTTAGGTTTCGGTTTAGCCATTACTTATACGCCACCTCCTCATACTATTTTAACACCAAACTTCTTAGTTATAAACTCTATAGCCTCCTCCTTTGTAACTAGATTCCTCTTACCTAATTTAGATCTTCTATACCTCCTTAATTTAACCCTACGACCTGGTTTTGCTAAATGCACAATTACATCCATACCAAATATACCTATATTTGGATCATATTTAGTACCGGGTATTAATAAATGCTCTTTAATACCAAATGCAAAATTCCCACAATCATCAAATGAGGATTCTTTAATCTTAAAATCTACAGCATCTAAAGCCTTCTTAAGAAACTCCTCAGCTTTCTTACCTCTTAAAGTAACCATTGTAGCTATTGGCTGCTTCCTACTAATACCAAATGCTTTAATAGTCTTCTTAGCTCTTCTAATAGCTGGCTTCTGCCCCGTCAACTGCTCTAATAACTTTATAGCTTTCTGTAACTTATCCCAATCACCACCATGGACACATATATGGACTACAACCTTCTCAATTCTAACTTGCTCCATTGGATTCTTCTTAACAACTTCTTTAACTACTTCCTCAGACATCTTCAGCCACCTACGTTAATTATAGGCTTGTCAACACCTATTGGGAATACATAGTCGAATATTGTCTCAATTGTCTCCTCATCCAGCTTTAATCTAACTACTTTAGGCTTGAGCGGATGTACCTTCTTAATCTCTTCAATCCTACCTATACTACCCATTCTACTACCTCCAATAACTAAAGCATATACTCCAGGCTCCATCTTGATATATCCAGTCAGCTTCTTATCACTTATAGAGTATATTAATGTATCTCCCGGCTTCAAGTAATAATACTCGCTACTTGAATCGAGGAGGAAGTTTCTACCATCATGTGTTGTAAGTTGTATCTTAGCTCCTTTAACCATAGTCTTATTCTTAATCCTAAGTGGTTTTATATTAGCCTCATTAACATCTTCAATCGGTATAGGCTTTAGAATGTAGTTCCCACTAGGTAGTAATCTATAGTATTGTTTCGTAGGAACTAACTCTATAACATCCATTAAGCCGAGTGGATACCTATACTCCTTAACCTCCTCACCATCAACCTTAAGATAACCCTTCCTAAGTATGTATTTAACCTCACGTAAATTCTTAGCAATACCTAGGTAATCCCTAAGTAATAATGCTACAGGAATACACCTCTCTTTAGGATGTGGTCCTGGCATTGGATTTACAACCCACTTATACTGCTTCCTAGGAATTTTAAACGCTCTAGGTGCTGCAAGCCTCTTAAGCTTCTTCTGACCACCTTTCTTAGCCATATCTAACCACCTGCCTCACTCTCTACAGTTTCACCTAAGAGCTTACGCTTCCTCCATGGATCTGATAGGTCTAAGTCTATAATCATTAGATTCGAGTAATGTATTGGTATATATACTTTATCTCCTCTACTCGTCTCTCTAGTAACGCCTTCAACATATACTTTATAATTCTTCCTATCTACTTTAACAACCTTACCCTCAATACCCTTATGATCGCCTCTCATAATTCTAACTTTATCACCTACTTTAATAGGTACCGCCCTCCTACCAATCTTCTCTTTAAGTTCTGGAGATAGATGTACGGACATAATCTTACCTCTCCTATGTAGTGGTGCGTTAAAGAATCTCTTCCTCTGCTTAGATGGCTTCTTACTACTACCCTTCTTAACCATAGCTATAACACCTCCCTATTATACTATCTGAGAAGCCATACTCGCTATTTTAGACCATAAATCTGCCGCCTCAGCCGCTACAGGACCTTTAATCTCAGTACCCATTGGACTACCATCGGGAGTTATAAGTACTGCTGCATTATCCTCAAACATAACTCTAGTTCCATCAGGCCTTCTAATAGGATACTTCTGCCTTATTAATACGGCATCTAAAACCTGCTTCCTAAGCTTATACGGACCAACATAAACCGTTACCTTAAGATGATCTCCTACACATGCTGCAGGCCTCCTCTTAAGCCTACCCTTATAACCAACTACTTGAATTATCTTAAGTTGTTTAGCCCCTGTATTATCAGCACACCTAACTATAGATCCTACCGGAACGGCTCTAGTTATTTTAGGTCTTCTCTGTAATATACCTCCAGTTATAACTCTAGGCATCTAACCACCTCACACCCTACCTTCAGCCTCCTTCTTCTTAGCCTCACCCTTAGACTTATTATATACTACAACAAATGATATAGTCTTACTAATTGGTCTAGTTTCAGCAGCAACTACAACATCACCTTCTTCAACGTCTAAACATGGAGGTATATATACTGATATCTTAGACCTCCTCCTCTCATATCTCCTATACTTCTTATCATAATGTAAATACTCTCTAAGTATTACACCAGCCTTCTGCATCTTCTTAGAGATTAAAACACCTTCAATAATAGTACCTCTAACTTTCAAATGCCCATGGAATGGACAGTTCTTATCATCACATGTCCTCTCGGGTAATGGATATCCTAAACCTGGATCCCTAACCTTCTTCTTAGCCATCTCTAATTAACCTCCTGACTATATCACCAATTAAATACTTCCCATCAACAGTATATTCTCTATTATCATATGCTCTTATATAAAATCTACTACCCTTCTTAGGTATCATTTTAATTTTCCCATCCCTCTCATCCCTAAAAATAATCATGTTAGCTGTTTCATCAACTATATAGCCGGAGAGCCCCTCATAGTATATATTTGCTGAAGATAGAACCTTCATATACGAGCCTATAAGAGGGATATATTTAATCCTCCTCATACTTTAATACCTCTCTCACGTAATATAGTTAGAATTCTAGCTCTATCCTTACGTAATGCTTTAATCTTACCCGGTTTCTCAAGACCACCACCTGACTCAACGATCTTCCTAAGTTTAAAGAGTTCCTCATTTATCTTATTCAACATATCTATAAGCTCTTCATCACTCTTTTCTCTAAGCTCCCTCAGCTTTCTCCTCACCACCACTCACCTCCACACCTTCACTAACTTCCTTCTCCTTAACCTGCTGTGCTAAATACTCCTCAAGTGATATTGGCATTATAGATACTTTAATACCTATAATACCCTGCTTAGTTAATACCGGTCTTTTAGCAGTTCTAACTAATCGTTCAGCTAATTCACCACTCTTAAGTAATACGCCTGATGTAAACTTCTCGTATGCTGATCTAACGGTTCTAAGCTTACCACTTATAACTATTTCAGCACCAGCAGCACCAGCACCTCTGATTACTCTTAAAGCCCAGAATCCAACTCTTCTATATCTTACACCTCTAAGGAGTTGCCTCTCAATCTGCCAAGCCATTATATTAGGATCTAACTCAGGATCTTCAACTTCATAGACAGAGATTCTAACATTCTCATATCCAAATAATTTCTCAATTTCTTCAGAAAGCTGTTTAATCCTACTACCCCTTCTACCAATTACCAATCCAGGTCTTAAAACCCTAATAATAATCTTAGTACCTAGCATCCCAGTAGGCGATGTTATAACTTTCATACTGGAATATCCTGCTGCTGCAAGCCTCTTAGCAAGCCATTCATTTAATAATGCTTTCTTCCTCTCCCTACTAATAAAATATTTAACCTTAGATACTTCCTTCTCAGGCATATTCTAAACCTCCTTAGCTATAATCTCAACATGAGTTAATACATCAAAATATGGTGTTGCCCTACCGAATGCTCTAGGAATATACTTCTTCCTCTTCCTACCCATTAAAGCAACGCAATGTACTATTTTAAGACGTGAAGTATCCAATCCTTTAAACTCAGCATTATTCTCGAGATTATCAAGTAGCTTTAAGAAGTACCTAGCTGCTTTAACTGGATATCTACCAGTACACCATCTCTGAAGACCTCTACGATGTGGAACTTTCTTCTTAAACCTCTTAAATGGAACTGCTCTCTTCATAGCAACAACTTCCTCTAAATAACGCCTAGCTTCATCAAGCATCATACCACGTATCTCTCTAGCTAATTCAATAGCATGCTTATGTGATATAGAAACCTCTCTCAAACTCGCTTTAACATACTTATCCTCCTCACCTTCCGGAATCTGCATACTATACCTCCATGTAGGCATCTTCACTACACCAATACTAATACCTATACTAATACTCACGCCTTCTTAAATAATGACTGAACCAACTAATTAACTTTACACAGAAATAGAGATAGAAGCTATATAAAGATTAAGAATATGTAATTTAATTCATACAACTAAACAAGCAAGAGAGATAGTGGGCCCGGTGGGATTTGAACCCACGACCCCCGGGTATCCCAACCCGGAACATCACCAATAATCAGACTACCGGGCATATGAGCCCGGTCTTAGAGGGGGACCCCCCTGCTCTACCAGGCTAAGCTACGGGCCCTTACCAATAATAAATTTCAGATAAAACCAAATATTTAATTTTTATCTCCGATAGACTGATAAACATGAGAAGAGTGGGCCCGCCGGGATTTGAACCCGGGACCTCCGGCTTTCTTTAGTTAGATGTATCTACCCAAGGCCGGCATCCTAGCCAAGCTAGACTACGGGCCCTACTCTATTAAATAGTTGGGGGTGTGTTAATTTAAGTTTTAATTTTGCTGTTGTAGGTTTTAGGTTTTAATTTTTATTTTCTGGGTTTTTATTATTGTTTTCTGGGCCCTCGCCCTGCCGACTAGCCGTTATGGCTTTGGATGAGGCTGGGTTCCTTGGCCGCTTATACAACTCTCTACCTTTTTGTTTTTTCCTTCTATTATGTAGGAGTATATCATTGTTGAGTAGTTTACTTAATCTTATACTCTATCCATATTTCTGATAATGGTTTATGAAGTGTATTAGGATTCGTGGTTTAACATTTAAGTATAGTGGTTGTGAGTGGTATGCTCTTAAGAATGTTAGTTTGGATGTTGAGGAGGGTGAGTTTATTCTAGTTTCGGGGCCTAGTGGTGGTGGTAAGACTACTTTAGCTAGAACTATTGTTGGTTTAATACCACACTTCTATCATGGGGTTTATAATGGTGAGGTATATGTATATGATATGCTTGTTTCTAAGACGCCTATATTTGAGATATCTAGATATGTTGGATATCTATTTCAGAATCCTGAGAATCAGATATTTATGACTACCGTTGAACGCGATATAGCGTTTGGACTTGAGTTTAGAGGTTTTAATAGGGATGAGATGAGGGAGAGGGTTAGAAGGGTACTTAAGATTTTGAATATCGAGCATCTAGCTGGTAGGAGGATTGATGAATTATCTGGTGGTGAGAAGCAGAAGGTTGCTCTAGCAGGTGTTCTAGCATTAAATCCTAAGATTATAATATTAGATGAGCCTACAGCATATCTAGCTCCTAAGTCGGCGTTAGAGTTAATGAGATTTTTAAAGAAGTTGAATGAAGAGTATAATACAACTATAATCCTAATCGATCATAGACTTGATTTAGCATCTCAGGTAGCTAGTAGATTGATTATTGTTTCTGAGGGTGAGATTGTTCTAGATAAGCCTATTAGAGAGGGGTTTTCAGAGATAGTATATAAGAGGTATGGCGTTAACGTTCCTACATTAGTTAGGATTTACGAGAGAGTGAGGAGGTATGGCGTATTTAAACATCCCCCACTCTCAGTTGATGAATTTACATCTATATTGAAGATGTATTTGAAGCGGTGAGGTTATGATCTCTGTAGAAGGACTATACTTCTCGTATACTGGTAGGATGGATGATCTAGTATTAGATAATGTTAGCTTGGAGATTCGTGAGGGTGAGGCACTCGCTATTCTAGGTGATAATGGTGCTGGTAAGACTACATTAATAAAGCATTTTAATGGATTGCTTAAGCCTACTAAAGGCGTTGTATATGTTGATGGAGTTGATACTAGGAGGGCTTCAGTCTCAGAGCTATCTGCTAAAGTAGGTGTAGTATTCCAGTATCCAGAGAAGATGTTCTTTAATAAGACTGTATATGATGAGATTGCTTTTGGATTGAGGAATTTCGGATATAATGAGAAGACCATAGAGAGAATAGTTGATAATGTGTTAAGCATATTCTGGCTATCTAAATACAAATATGAATCTCCATTCTCATTAAGTGGTGGTGAGCAGAGGAGGCTTGCAATAGCCTCTGTAATTGCATGGAATCCAAAATACATCATACTAGATGAGCCTACAGCAGGGCAGGATGCAATACAGAGGGAGCTTATTACAAATCTAATTAACATCTTTATAGAGAGAGGTAAGACAGTTGTAATCGTTACACATGATGTTGAGTATGTTGCTGAAAACTTCAAACGTGTAATTCTAATGGATAGAGGTAGGATTATCTACGATGGTGAAGTGAGTGATTTATTTAGGAGGAGGAGTCTACTAGAGAGATGCAATCTACTACAACCTACAATCTATAAGCTTGAGAGTAGGTTGATTGAAGATGGCATTTTAAAAGATGGATTTAGGGATTTTAGAGATGCTCTAAGGAAGATTGAAGATTTAATTAAGAGTGTGAAGATCGATGAGGAGGATTAATATAGCTAGATTTCTAGAGTTTGAATATAAGGATAATATTATATTTAAATTAGATCCGAGAGTTAAGCTGATCACTTCAATACTATACATGGTATTAGCGATAGTATTAAATGATGTTAGCCTATTAGCTATTATGTTAATCCCATTAATTGTAATAACCTTATTAGCGAGGGTATTGGTTAAATTTGCTAAATCAATGCTTACATTATCGCCATTTATAGCTTTGATTCTAATAGTCAACTATCTTACGTTAAATTCTCTAACCGGTAGTTTGATACCAGTATTAAGGTTTATTTTATTCCTAGCAGCAATAGATATATTCTTCTTTACTACGAGTCCCGATGATTTCGGGATATCACTCGAGTATATGAGACTACCATTATCAATATCTCTATCATTCATGCTAGCATTAAGATTTATTCCTACTATGGCGACTCTAGTAAATGATATCTTGGATGCACAGCTATCACGCGGTCTTAAGATTGATCAAGGTGGGTTTATGAAGAGGATTAAGAATATAATGCCTGTAATAATACCGGTGATAATTTTATCAATTAAGAAGAGTATTGAAGTTGCTGAATCACTCGAGGTTAGAGGTTTAAATCCCTACTCGAAGCATACCCCATACGTAGAGTTAAATATCTCAAAGAATGATATCTTATTCCTCGCAATTAACATAATTATAATAGTCTCACTAGTAATGCTATCCATCCTCAATATTCGATTCTTCTGCTTCTAAATAGCGATAATAGATATATATAATTGGGGAATTTAACCCCTCCTAACCTCCTTCATCTCCTCCTTAGCCTTCTCTTTCATAATCTCAGTATATTTAAGCATTATCTTCTTCATCTCACTAGTAACCCATGAGAGAGCTGCTACTAGCTCGGCATTATCATAAGGCATTAGAGTCTTACCGCAAATCTCACACTTAAATAACTTCTCTGCAGCCTCTGAGAATGTATATCTTGGATGTTCCGGATTTCCACACCAGTAGAATATATTCTGGGATTCATACTCCAATCTCTTCTCAAGCCTATCTATAATCCTCCTATAGAGTTTTAATATAATGCCATCTACTTGATCTAGGGGTACCGTCCAGTAGAATGTCATCCATCCAGTCTCACTAACAGTCTTCCTTGAATGTAGTAATCCCTCGGTTGATAATACCCATATAATCCTCCTAACCTCACCCTCACTAACCTTAAGTGCTTTTGCAATTTCAGAATCTGTAGCCTCACCCTTTCTAGCAACATACTCTATTATCCTACCTGCTAGCTCACCCTTATACGCTTTAGCC
>CAZHBK010000060.1:0-8238 GCA_964530465.1 uncultured Nitrososphaeria archaeon
AGGCTATTGAGAGGGATAGGGAGTTTAGACATGCATTAATGGGTTTGCTTGGATTTCGGGAGATTTTAGAACGTATAATAAGGCTTGAAGAGAGGTTTGCACGGCTTGAGGAGAGATTTGTTAAACTAGAGGAGCGTCAACAGAGGCTGGAGGAGAGATTCGCTGAGCTCGAGGAGAGATTTGTTAAGCTGGAGGAACGCCAGCAAAGGCTTGAAGAACGCCAACAGAGACTTGAGGAGCGTCAGCAAAGACTTGAGGAGAGGCAGCAGAAGCTTGAGGAACGCCAACAGAGACTTGAGGAGGAGATGCGTGAGACTAGGAGAGTGCTTATGGTTATAGCTCATAGGTTTGGAGTGCTGAGTGAGGCAGGGTTTAGAGAAGCAATGAAATATGTTGTAGAAGAGACTCTAGGAGCTGGTGTTGTTGAGAAGAAGAGTTTGATTGATGAGGAAGGAGTTGTTTATGGTCATAAGGCTGTCGTCGATATAGATGTTCTGGTTAGGGATAAAGAGCATATTATTATTGAGGTTAAAAGTAGGGTTTCGAGGAGTGATATAGCAGAGCTTTATAGGATTGGAAGGCTCTATGAGAAGGCTTATGGTGTTAAACCTAGACTTGTAGTAATTGGAGGATTTATTGATGATAGAGCTAGGGATACCGCATCCGAGCTCGGCGTTGAGATTAAACCGATATTTAAGGATGAGTATTTGTAAGCTCTACTTACATAAGTTATATATTGCTATAAACTTCATTATTTAGCGAGCATTATAATGCTTAAATTGTGAACCATAGCTGTATATGCTAAATCAAGTATTGCAGTCTTTAATACTATACAGGTATATTTGATAAGATGAGTAATATGTAATATTTCAGGAGATGCAGAGGAATATAGAGTTATTTATTATATTTCAAGACAATGCTTAGTAAATATTGTAGATATAGGTTCTAGAAAGACGATTTATGATGGGTTTAAATAGGATTTTCAATTTATTTTCGGTCTCACAATGTAGAAAGCGATTCTTTTAAAAAGATCCCCATCTAAGCCAAAACCTAGATGAAATTTTATGTTTAGATCGTTTGAAAGAATTATCTTTAAGGTCTAATTTGGGTCGCTGAAGTTTATAGAGTATAGGAGGGTCAGCATACTTAGGAGTGAGATTTTAGGTCTATGGATGTGTTGATTAATGGCTTATTACCTTATGAGTCTGGAAAAAGCAGTATGAGGATCTCAGGAACTCATAAAGGGTATTGAAAGCAGAGTTGATGCCTTAGAGGATGCATCTTAACCTGCGATATCCAGAACTCATAGAGGGTTCTTGATGTTAATTTCTTATGTAGGGTATTCTGTGATGTGTGGGTATAGGTTATATATGTGGATCCCATTTTATTATATTTGTGGGAGTTATGTCTTTTGAGGTTCGGATTGATGATAGGGGTAGGATAACGTTGCCTAAGGAGGTTAGAGAGAGGCTTAATCTTAAGTCTGGAGATAGATTACTTATTAAGATTAGAGGTGATAGTATCATCTTAGTGAGAGCCGAAGATCCCTTTAAAATTATTGAGAGTATATTGGGAGACTTAACATTCAAGAGAGAGCTTAGATTTGAAGCAGAGAAGCAGGCTCTTCAAGAGATTAAGAATAGACATAGTGGTTGAGGGATGCTTATATATGATAAGAGGAGTTTTAGTTGAGACAGGTTTCCTACTTGCTCTTAACCCAAGGGATAAACATCATAAATGGGCTCTTAACATACTTGAAGATGCGAGGAAGGGGCTTATATCTCTATATCTATCTACACCTGCAATTCTAGAATTAGCATTGATTCTTAAGTCAAGAGGCATATCTGATAGGGATATAGCTTTGCTATTAGAATCAATGAATATTGTGATACGCTCATATACAAGGCTTAACTATGCTCAAGTAACATTAGACTCAGCGATACTAGCATTAGAATTACGTCATAGATATCCTAATTTAACATTCTTCGATTCCCATCATGCATCACTAGCAATAACATATAATCTGGAATATATAGATCTCGATTCTATTGTACAGGAGGTTGTAGTGAAGGAGTTGAAAGGATAAGAGTAACTAATATTTTAAGCCTAATCCTTATAGCTCTCTAATTTGATATTATACGGATGTCTAGTATGAATCTAGCTTATCCAATATCTACTTTATACTAATTGGGGTATTTAGTGGATTGGATTTTGGGAATGATATGTAATTATATTGTCACTCTACAGTAGATTGTCTTTAAATCATTATGTAAAAAATGTCATAAATATGCTGTGTTTGAAGGTTTTTCTTGACATATGAGTGGAAACAATCCGGTTAGGGTTGTTGATGATTCAGACTTAAGTAGTATTCTGACTGTATTGGATAGATTATGGAATAAAAGGATGCTGGAGAAATCTGATGTAATGCTATTGATAAATCTATCTAGTAGGACTTGATATATCGATTTTTATATTTAAATCTATCATGCTTTAATATCTGAAATAGGTATTTTTACCTTACCTCTAATATTTCATCTAGTATTCTCATGTAATGTCCTTCTAAATACTCTCTAGTCTAGTTATTGATTTAGATATTATCTTGTCACTATTAGTAGATGTGAATCTTGTTAGAAAGTAGAGTCTATCTATATAAAGAACGTATGGTTTGGAGTGTATTAGATAGAGGTTTGTGATTAGGAAGTGTGTTTTATTTTTGGATTTTCCTAGAGTTATAGATTGGATTAGGAGTGTGATTGGAGGTTTGGCTTTTTATGATGCTTGTATCGCATATTGTATTTACTGTTTCTTTAATGCTTCTACTATGTGATGTTTTCCATGTTTATTCTGTCCTTAGTAGTGTTAATATCGTATTGTTGGTTTGTCTTATGAATATTCTAATTGATTATGGTCATGTTAGGAGGGGTAGGTATATTGTTAGATCTCGTATAACGCATGATTTCTTAATGATTCCATTACTTTCGTTAATTATATCTATATTAGATGTATTTATAGTATCGGCTACATCTAAATCTCTAGATTTATATGCTGTCTACTGGATTTATATTATAGCCTTGCTTACTGGATGGATACATCTACTAATGGATTCGCTAACTGGTAGAGGCGTGTATATTGCTGGTAGGAGGTTTTCAATCGCACATTATAACTCATATGATATTGGTTTAAACCTCATATTTATCCTAGTGGGGGTGATACTATTATTAATATCCCTACTAGTACTTTAATTGGGATAATAGTTGATGCCTACTTCTAAGAATAATATCGTGGGTTCATACTATCTTATTGGATTATTAGAAGACTATGCTTAATACTTTCTAATCTTTCTAATGAGGGATTTTATATGTTTTATTGGTTTAGATATGGAGTAATGTTATAATAATATATGATGATGTTATTGATGGTATTAGGAGTAGTAGTGTAATAGTGATGATGTCTTTATAGCTGTTTACTGGAATAGTGTATTTCTTGAGTTTTTTAGGTATCGGGATCATGAATGAAGTATTTGTAATATATTCTTTATATCTATCTCCTAATGTGTTCTTCATTTTAATTTCTTCATATAATGCTATATCTATGATTAATACTGTGGAGATTAACCAGGGTAGGGTTGGTGGTATGTGGAATGCTCCCCTAACATATGGCATTATATATGTGAGTATGAGTATTCCATAACTCCATATGATGAATCCTAGGTATTGTGGATGTCTGATATATCTGTAGATCCAGAAGTCAATTAATTCATAGTTGTTGAAGCGGCCATATAGCCATGTAGCTACCCCTAGTGAGAATATTAGTAAGCCTAGTAGCATGAATGTATAGGCTATTATCGCTATAATGGGATACATATGATAGTTATTTAACATTCTAACTAGGATGAATGGAGCTATTACTATATGCCCTAGCTTGAGTATATCTGGTGAGGCTTCTATAATGGGTAGCCATAAAACCCTTAATATACCTATGCCTGCTAGGAAGAACATAGCGAAGGCGAAGTAACCGAATATAGGTAGGTATATAGCTAATGAGCCCGCTACGGATAGATAGCTTCTCCCAATTATAAAACCTAGTATGACTAGTATGATTATCGAGGCAAATGCTATATATCCTATAGGTCTGATACTATTAAGGAAGGCCTCCCTCTCTTCAGCCATATAAAATAGATCTGGATAGTAGTTATGTAGTATGCGATCTAATATATGTGGAATCTCAAGAGTTAGATAGTATAATGATACTGTTAATATTATTGAGAATATTATAGCTATGAATAATGTTGATTCACGTCTCATACGAACATATTAAACTTAGTTACTAGCAATAATTCTATAGATTTGAACACTGAAAACATTACCCTATTTGATATTATAAATTACGATTATAGCTGTAGATGTTTAGCTATATGAGAGGACTCATTTGATGAGTTATGAGGAAGTATTTAAGTGAAATGTAAAGGGATGATATAGTTTGGATATTTATACCATCTGGAAAACGGCTTGGGAATCTTAAGGCTTCGCATTATCCTAGTGTGTTATGATTTACTTAAATTATTATGTTGTGTCTGTGTATTTTGTGGTTTTTATGAGTCGTGATGAAATGCTCTTAGAGAAGATTTATCGTGAGGTAGTCGCTATACGTAAGCGTTTAGAGATTCTTGAGCGTATAATTATACCTGAAGAAGAAATTAGTGAAGAGGAACTTAACGAACTTAGAAAGTTGAAGCAAGAAGCTCTGAAAGGTGAAATTATCTCATGGGATGAAGTAAAAGAGGAATTCAGAGATAAAGTTGAGGACTAATGTTTAAGATATTTCTACATAGAACAGTAAAGAAAACTCTACATAACCTTCCAAGACATATTCTTAAGAGATTTTACGAGTTACTGACCGATTTAAAGGTAACTCCCATTCCCTGTGGAAAATAGAATGTGAAAAAGATAAAAGGAATAGAAGATACATATAGAGTACGTCTAGGTAAATATAGGGTAATATACTAGATTAACTGGGAGAATAAAGAAATAATAATATTAAAAGTTGAGTCGAGAGAAAGAGCATATGTATAAATAACATGAAAAAATATTTTTTGAAAGTTAAGAGAAGGCATTACCTGAACTCTTAACTAAATAACAACTATTATTCTCCATTCTCTTAATATTGATGTTAATTATATAGATATGGCTCATAGTTACTATCTTTAATTTTGTTTTCCTAATTTTAATATCCGTACTATCTATACTTTTTATTAAGTAATGTCTGGAAATGAAACTGTAAGTTCTCGTAGAAGATCGCTTTTAGTTATTCTTGTATGGGTTTGGTCTTTCATAGGTGCTCCTATAATTGCTGCATTAATAGCATGTATTAGGGGTGTGCCTCTTTCAGTCAATAGTATTATGGATATGTTTTATAGAGAGCCTTACCTAGCATCATACATTGAGTTTATATGTGATGGTGGGCTTCCACTAGCTATAACTATAGCATATAGGGAGGGATTTGAAATTTATGGATTGAGGAAGCAGGTTTAACTAGAAGTATATTATTATCGTTGATATTTGCATTTATTAACCTCATACCTAGAATTTTAGAGAGTAGTTTGAAATTCATTAGCTTTAATCTACCATTTCCATTAAATCTATGGTATGCATCTCTAGGAGTTGTAGCTTATGGACCTTTAGAAGTATTCTTCGTTGTATGGCTTATAGTCAATATAGATATTATATTCAAGAAGTTAGAGAAGATGTTCTCACCCGGTTTAATAATAACTGTGTTAGTCTTCGGATTATCCCACTTAATCTTTGCTAGAGGCGGTATTGTGAATGCTATAAGTGTTACAGTGATATTCTTTATACTTGGATTGATATTTAAGTATACTGGGAATTCTATAGGGCCTATGATTGCTTGGACTTTAATGAATAGGTATATATTATACTTAGTGGTTGGATGCTTAAGTTAAATCATAGTAGATATTTGTTCTTTAGAGGTTTAATATCTTCCTTGCCTTCTCCTTAATCTCCCTTACCTCCTCTACTGGTATTCCCGCTCTCACCGATATTTCATTTTCACCCTGTTGGATAACCTGCTTTAACGTTACAATTCCTATATCTCCAAGCCTTGCTATAATCTCCTCGTTTAATCCCCTTATCATCGTTATCGGATATAGCTTATACTCTTCTATCATATCTTCTAATGCTCTACCCTCCGGATACCTCCATCCTATATGTGCTATCTTCATACATTCAGCATATCTCCTTGCATGTGCCGATATCTTAGTATTACATACAACTAGTATACTCGTGAATTTATATGGTTGTAATCCTAATCTGTATCCCTCCATTAAATCTAGATATGTAGAATATACTCTTAAGAATACATCCAATCCGGTAGGCGTATGTGGGTTTACGTGATGCTTAACTTCAACATATACAATCTCGCTACCTTTAATAGCGATTGCATCAATCTCATGTTCAACACATTTACCATTTAGGATTAAATTCTGCCTTACATTATAACCCTCAGACTCTAGTAAAAGCCCTATAAACCTCTCGAAATCAGGTTTGGATCTCATTAAGCTTATAGCTCTTCTTAAGTCAATCCTATGTTCTATATCTGGTTTAAACTCTCTTAGATATTCAAATACCAACTCTAATATCTCCCTAGTAGTAATACCATCGTAAACTCTAGATTCAATTCTATCAGCTATAGACTGAGCCTGCTCAGGAGTAGTATGAAGCTTTAAGCAAGTCCTAATAATCTTACGCTTATCAAATAACTCTCTAGAACCATCAGCTTTAACAACGTAAATAGCCATTAGAATATAATTATGTGACTATAAATTATAATAATTATGGTTGTTTGTAATGAGGGAAATAAAAGGTCTACTTTAAAGATTATTAGTGAGGTTAGTATGGAATATCCGGAAGTTATCGAGTTATTAAGAAGTTGTATGAAAATTGGTCTCTTACCGATTTAGATAAGTGGAATTTAAATAAACTTTGTGAGGGTTCTGGATGGGATGTAGATAATATCAGAGAAGAGTTGATGAATTTAAATGTAGATCCTACGGAGAGAGAAATAAGATACTATAGCTTATTTGAGAAGTATTATAAAGAGGCTGAGGAGTTAAAAAAGAGGAATGATTATATGAAGGCTACTGAGAAGTTATGAGGTGCTATTACAGCACTTATAAAGGCATATCTCTCTAAGAAGGGAGTATATGTTATACATTGAAGTAGGGGGAGTTAAATAAGGCTGTAGCTGGTAATGTAGAAGCAGAGCATAGACATCTATTCTATGATCTACTAACATATGGGGGAAAACTATATGAATACTTTATGAGGGGGAAATGCCACATAAGAAATTCGATAGGCTATGGGGGAAGTGTATTAATATTATAAGGGAGATTAAGAGGATATATGCTACCGTAAGATCTACTTAGAGACGACTTATCATGAATTATTATATTAATAATTCAATGATTATATCTTCTTATATTGTTTTGCATGCTATCAATACTATGTTGTGATGAACATAATTAGGCATAGAGGTGGTGTCTTAATAACCTTATATGTTAAGCCTGGGAGTAATAGAGAGGGGTTTGAATTAAATGATGAGATAGTATTTCATACTAGGGAGAGGGCTGAGAGGGGGAGGGCTAATAGAGCATTAATAAAGTATCTCTCAAAGATCTTTAGTATACCAGCATCAAGTATAAGTATTGTGAGAGGTGTTAGGGATAGGGTTAAGACCGTGTATATAGAAGGTGTTGATGAAAGAGATGTGGTTAGTAAGCTTATGGAATATGCTAGGCGTGAATAATATTCTCTAAGAGATTGATGATATCTATCTAAGCTCTCCTAGATCCTCATGCGTATAGAATAAACGGCATCTCCTAACACCATACTTAACCCACTCAAGAACCCTACTACATGGGCATCTATCTATACCTGGATTATATGGGCATTTCATACCCTTTAAATATAGTACTTCTATTAATGCTCTGCTATCTATTATCAGATCGTGCTTCTCCGCAAATGATAATATCTCTTTAAATACATTATATGATTCATTATCTTCCAGCATCTGATATAATCTAATCATTACATTTATAGAATCTATATCATATCCCGTAATGATGAATACAGGCTCTCCATCTACGAATAATATAAGTGTTGGAATAGCCTCAATATAATACAGATCACATATATCTGGATTTAAATCACAGTTAACTCTACC
>CAZHBK010000061.1:0-8216 GCA_964530465.1 uncultured Nitrososphaeria archaeon
CCTTTAAACAACCAGTCTAGAAATACTGCTAGAGCTGCTACTTCAGAATGTGGTTGGTTTGTAATTGATACATTATAATCTGATATCTCAAAATAAATTGGTTCTACCTTCTCAGATCCAACGATAACTAGTATTTTATCATATTTCCTAATATCATCTATTAACTCGGTAAGTGGTATTCCATACATTGTTAAATGTATGATTTTATAATCCTCCATCTTCAATTCTTTAACTAGTTTAACTGGTTTTTCAACATATATGACTTTAAAATCACCGCCCCACCTCATATTAACATCATTTATCTTAGATTCTAATGCCTCATCTCTATCGCCAGTATAATACATTCCAGTGGCTCCGAAAGCCCTACCAACTAATGCAACATGAGTTGTTATCCTTTTATCCCTGGGTATTCTATGACTGAGTCTCAATACCCATACTTCTCTCTTCATAATTCCTCATTATACCTCCATACTTCCTAACTAGATTATGTATAGCCCATGCATTATCTTCATCAAAGAAGCCCTCGAAGATGACTTGTGAATCACTAAAGTCTATATTGTAGTTGGATGACTTACTCTTTAGAAATTCGATTACCTCATACCATTTAGAGTTTAATGGGAATTCAATTCTATACTTCTGCATCGATCCGAGTAATCTCTCCATCATATCTATTAACTTATCAACATTCTCACCCGTCTTAGCTGAGATCATTACATAATAATCGCTGTATTGAGCGAATAATGATTCAAATCCAGATAGGATCTCATGGTTATTAATTAAATCGATTTTATTACCAGCTATTATTAAATTCCCTTTATATCCAATCCTATTTAATATATCTATCGATGATTTAAGCTTCCTCTCAACCTTCTGATAATCTTCAGATACATCAACCAATAGAATTACTAGATCTGAGAATTTAATCTCCTCAAGCGTCGAATAGAATGCTGTTATCATGAATGGCGGTAGATCGCTTATAAAGCCGATTGTATCAACGATATAGCAGTTCCAAGCACCTACTTTAACTACTGAGAATTTAGTCGATAGAGTTGTAAATGGCTCGGGGCCTACGGGTTCGAATAATCCCGTGAAGAGATTGAATAATGTCGTCTTACCTGATGAATAATAGCCTGTTATCGATATTGTTTTAAATCCTCTCTTAAGGCGGGCTAGTCTATGTGTCTCCCTCTTACGCCTCTCCTCCTCAAGCTTCTTCTTAATTGATTGAATCTTACGTTTTACCTCATCATAGTATATATCTACCTCGTATGAACCTAGACCGACGGTTAAACCAGTCTGCTCACCAAGCCTTCTAAGTCTAACGATCTCTCTAGCTCTAGCTAGTTCATACTGTAGGGATGCTAGTTTAATCTGTAGGTCTGCCTCTTTAGAGGGAGAGTGTAGTTTGAATATCTCTAGGATTATCTCAAGTCTATCTTTAGGCATTGTCTTTAACTCCTTAGCGATATTATATAGATGTCTAGGTTTTAATTGTACATCGAAGATTACTGAGTCTGCACTATGAAGCTTCATCTTCTCCTTAATCTCATTCAATTTATAATCACTCAATCCCTTACCTGTAAACCTCCTAATATAAACATAGTCTACAATCTGATAACCTGCCTCTCTAGCTAATGCTTTGAATTCATCTAGTGTCTCTCTATTATAGATGACTGCTATAGCTCTACTCACCCTCTCCACCCTCGTATTTAATTAAATCACCTAATGTATACTCATATTCACCTTCAGACTCATAATAATACTCTTCAGATTCCTCCTCAGCCTTCTCCTTAGTAAGCGATATATTAAGCAGTCGCTCAAGCCTTCTAACTAAATCCATATCTGGAATCAACCTACCAGACTCAACCTTCTTAATATACGATACTTTAACCTTAAGCTCTCTAGCTAAATCCTCTTGAGTTAGCCCTAGCCTCTCTCTAGCTCTCTTAATAACCTCACCATAATTCTCAACTAACTCCCAATCCTCACTAAATAATCTATCCAACCTAACTCTAGAGGTTTTAACCCTAGCTTTAACTAAGGTATTCTGGATGCTTGCTCTAGCTTTAATCATTCTATCTTCTAGGGGTTTATACTCGATCTCCCGTATCTCATTCACCTTCCTCACTCTAATCAATCCATACTTCTTAATACATTCCTCACATGCATACCCCCTACTCCCCTTATATATGACCTCATATAGTTTTACGCCAGTCTTACCACAGATCTGACAGTACAATATCTAACCACCTAATTTAATTAAATAGCTTTATATGTTATTAGCTGTTTAGAATAATAAGCCTATACCTCTGTAATACATTCTAAAATTTTAATCTAACTCCAGACAATATGACTATGTTGAAGGTATAATGAAGATGAAGATTTCATCTAGAGAGTTAAAAAGGTTAATGAAGAAAGCTGGAATCAGCCTTGAGGAGGTTTCAGATGTTGAGAAAGTAGAAATATATCTTAGGGATGGGAGGATTATAAGAATTAACGAGCCTATAGTTACGAAGATGTACGTTGGAGATAAAGCAACGTATCAGATCGTAGGTAGTGAAGAGCTAGTTGAGGCTGAGAAAGCGGGTATTGAAGAGGAGGCTGAAATCGAGATAAGTGATGAAGATATAGAGATTGTTATGCAACAGACTGGTGTTGATAGAGAGCTAGCTATTAAGGCATTAAAAATGACTAATGGAGATATAGCTCAAGCAATACTACTACTTAAGCAGGCTAACCTCTAGAGAGATGACTGAGTTATCTGAAGAGATTAAATCAATTATCAACGAGTATTTCAAACCATACAAACTTGACTCTAGGATTATAAGTAGGATTGAGTCGACTAGAAGGAGGCTCTCTAAGAAGGGGATAGGGCTTACAGATGATTTAATAGTTAAAGCACTTAGGATAACTGTTGAAGTTGCTGAAGCCGAGGCAATTAGACTTAATGATATCGATAATCTACAATATTATCTTAGCGAGGCATTAAGGCATAGGGTATTCGAGCGATATATAATCCAATATCTTGAATTAAAAGGTTATAAGGTATGATGTAGATTAAGTTGTATGCTTTAGAGAATTTATATAAAAATATCTATTATAACATTGTTAATTTAGCGTGATGGATATGAGTAAGGATAATGATATTGTTAAGAAGGTTGTTGAGGTTTTAAAGCAGATTTATGATCCCGAGCTACCAGTTAATATCTATGATTTAGGATTGGTTTATAATATAAATGTTAGTGGTGATGTAATTGTAATTGACATGAGTTTAACAACACCTACATGCCCTATCGCTGGTGTAATTATATCGATGGTTAGAGATATGGTCTATCATGCATTTAATGGTAGGTATAAAGTTAGGGTTAACCTAGTTTGGGACCCACCATGGTCTCCAGAGAGGGTAAGCGAGGAGGGTAGGAAGAAATTGAGAGAGATATTTGGTTATGATATAGTTGGCGAGTGGATTAAGGCTTCCTCAAGTGGTAATGAAGAGTAAGAGGATTATAGCTGTATCTGGCGGTAAGGGAGGTACTGGGAAATCATTTATAGCGGTTAATCTAGCAGTATTACTAGCTAAGAGCTATAGAGTAGTCTTAATAGATTTAGATGTTGAAGCACCTAACGACTACATCTTACTGAATACAGAGCTAGATGGAGGAGTAGATGCCTATACTATGATACCATATATCGATTATTCTAAATGTATTAAATGTGGGGAGTGTAGTAGGGTTTGTGGTTCTGGAGCTATAATAGCATCTAGAGAGGGACTACCATACCTACTACCTAGGTTATGTAGTGGGTGTAGAGCATGCTATTTTATATGTCCTACTAAGGCGATTAAGGAGGCTAGGAGGGTGATAGGACGTATCTATACATCTAGTATAAGGTTAAACTCTACCAATCTAACTCTAGTTACCGGGGTTTTAAATGAGGGTGAGGAGCACGTACCACCATTAGTGATAGCAACGAAGGAGAGGGGTCTCAGTATAGATGCTGATTTATATGTGGTAGATACATCTGCCGGAACTAGTAATACAGTTGCATCAGCCCTCTTAAATACAGATATTGTTATTGCAGTAACTGAACCAACACCATTAGGCTATCATGATCTAGGTATGATACTTGAGTTAACGAAGAAGCTAGATATAGAGACGTGGATAGTTATGAATAAAGTAGGCTTAGGTGATTACAGCAGGCATGTTGAACTAGCTAGTAAGTATAATGCTAGGATTGTAGCATGGATAGATTACTCGCATGAAGTATTAGACTCATATATTAAAGGTATTCCAATAGTAGTATTAAATCCAGACGCTCAAGCATCTAATGAGATTAGGAATATTACTGAATTGATTGAGAGGGAGGTATTATAATGCTTGAGATTACAGTTGCGAGTGGTAAGGGTGGTGTTGGTAAGACGACTATAACTGCATCTATCCTAATCACATTAGCTAGTAGGGGATATGATGTAATTGCCGTAGATGCTGATGCAGATGCCCCAAACCTACATATTGCATTAGGTATTGATAGGTGGGATTACATCGAGGATTACTCTGAGAGTGAGGTTGCCGAGATAGATCAGGATAAATGTATTAGATGTGGTTCGTGTATGGAAGTATGCTCTTATAAAGCGATATACTTAGATGATGGAGTATATAAGGTTAATAAGTTGATATGTGAGGGATGCCCTACATGTAGGCTTGTATGCCCAGTCGATGCGATATATATGGTTAGAGCATCTACGGGAGTAATTAGATATACTAAGACTAGATATGACTTCACACTAATATCAGCTAGATTAGAGCCGGGTAGGCCTAATAGTGGTAAGCTAGTATCTAGGGAGAGGGAGTATGCTAGGGGGTTTGCAAGAGAGGATAGTATCATATTGATTGATGCAGCTGCAGGTATTGGATGTCAGGTAATATCGAGTATTGCAGGCTCTAATGCAACGATATTAGTAGCAGAACCGACTAAAGCAAGCTTTAATGATTTAAAGAGAGTTTATAGGGTTGCGAGACATTTCATGCAACCGACAGCTTTAGTAATAAATAAATACGATTTGAATGAGGATATGACTCATAGATTAATCAAATATGCAGATGAGAATAACATATATCTACTGGGTTTAATACCATACGATGATACTATACCAAAGAGTATCTCATTAATGAAGCCAGTTATACTAGCATATCCTGATTCTAAAGCATCTAAAGCACTACGCGAGATATCGGAGAAAGTAGTCGAGATAATTAAAAACTGGAGCGAATGGTATATTAAGTATAGGCCTAAGAAGCCACATCCATATAAACCAATTATAATAAAGCCTAAGTAGTATACTACTGTTAATTAATCTATAGTTAACACTGTTATATGGTGGTATTTATGGCTAGAGTAGTAAGGATTGCATTTGCAACTGAAGAAGATAGAGGATTAGATTCAATTATCAGCAGTAGGTTCGGTAGGGCGAGATATTTCATCATTGTCGAATATGACTTAGATACCGGTAGTATTAAAGGCATTAACTCGATTGAAGGACCTGGTACACTTATGAGAGGTGGAGCTGGAGTAAAAACCGTTCAGACATTAGTTAATAATAATGTTGACATTGCTGTTGCTGGAGCATTCGGACCTAATGCGTTAGCAGCATTAGAGAGGATGAATATTAGACATGTAGAGTTATCTGGATTGAAGATCTCGGAAGCTTTAGATAGAGTTATTAGACTAGCAGATTTTAAGTAATCATTCTATAAGTGTTCGTTTAAATCCTCTCTCCGAGAATATATCTAGAATACTCTCAATAATCTTATTTATTAATTCAATACATTTAACACCTCTAACATTTCTTACAACTATATTCCCTATTGTTGAATGACCTCCTCCAGAGATATCGAAGTCCTTATATAACTCTCTAATAATACCTATTATATCTGCTGTAACATTTACTCCTGAAGCCTTATGTAGTTTATCACTTAATCTAATATGGATCTTACATTCCTTCTTATAATCATATATGATTACTAAATCAGCCCCTGCAGATATTAGTTTGGATGAGATAACGTTATGATATGCGCCGATATGTGTTATAGCTGCTAGATACTCCTCTCCAAGCTTATATATTGAAATCCTCTTAAAGCCCTTTAAAACAGCCACCCTCTCGGAGTAATCTGGTTCGATGCTTAAACCGGTTGTAAAATCTGAGATCCTCTTATCCAATCCATTAAGTAGGATGCTTAATATATGTAGTGTTTTAGCATTAGCTAGCATTAGATACTTCGACTCAACAATTATAGCTTTAATAAATAACTCTCTCTCATAAACATCAAGTCTAGAAGTAAAGTCTTTAGAGAGTTTTAATATTGAATCTAAGATGATCTCTAGAGTTGAAGTCCTAGAGCAGTCTACATAGCATGTATCAAATAACTTCTGAAATCTAGGATTTGGAATATGATGGTCTATTAGGATTTTAATTCCTTTAAATCCAAATATATCTAACGCACTCCCGAGAACACTCTCACCACCAACATCTACAAAAATGTAATAGTCATACTCTGGCTCTGGAGGTTCTGAAAAATACCTAATTCTATCAATTAAGTATTCTGGTATGGCATTTAAAGTCCTAGCTGAGATACCATCGGGACAGAATAAATCACATATAATACTCTCACTAGATGTCTTAAAGTATTTAATGAGTAGATATGCTGAAGCTACAGCATCTAAATCAGCTCTAGAATGGGTAATGATTAAAACCCTAGCTTTCGATACGGCTAACTCATGAATGAAATCAGTAAGCTCCTCCATAACACTCAACACCTACTACGTTAAATTACATGCATTAATTATTCAATTGAGAAATATTAGATAAACATTACAAATATCGTAAACACCTGCAAAAATGCCTTTTACAATAATTTACATCATGGCACTCCTAATCCTAGCAAAGCATTCAGCTACAGCCATACCCTTATCAGTAAGTAGATACCTCACCTGGATAGGTTTAGAAGAAATAACCTTCCTATAAACCAATCCCTCATCCTCAAGCTCAGCAAGAGTATATGCAAGAGTACTCCTAACAACCACAACATTCTTCAAAAGCTCGGAAAAACGAGCACCCTCACATCTACAGGAATCATAGAGGTAGAGTAGGATTTTAACATTAGGAGAGTTCAAAATAGCGCTAATCTTCATTTTACACTAATCACTTAAAAAAATCGTATATATCCTTAATATATCCATGACTCAAAGTATGAAACATAGTCCTATATATAAAACTTTATCTAAACTTTTGAACATTATAACAATAGGGGGAGCTGAGATTTTATATGAGTGAAGCCTTAATACTTCCTTTAACCATAAGATCTAGAGATTCTAAATTCTGGGATATATCTATATACTTTACAAATCTAGATGCATTAAAAAGATGTGTTAAAACGATGCTGGAGAAGGATCTAGAGATAATTGATATGCATTTAACAAGGTCTTATGATAGAGGTGGGGCATATATTCTGGTTGATGCATCATATTCGAAGGTAGATGTAAATTTATTAAATGAGTTAATTAGAGATGTCGATGGAATCCAAGAGATAAATATAGCTGAGATACCTGTTAAGGGTGTAGGAGTACACTACCTACTATATCCAATGCAGTTAGGACCATTCCGAGTAACACTAATACCAGATAAAATATTCTCAACACTAATTAATGAGATAAAGGAGAAATGGGGATCGGCAGGAGAATACTCACTATATGAAATAGGAAGACTAGTAGGAGAATCACTATATAAAACAACAACATCAGTATTCAGAACATCAGGAATGGAACTACTAGAAATAATATCACTACTATTCAGAACATTCGGATGGGCAAGCAAAACACACATAATAGAATACGACTTAGAAAAAGGAATAATAACAACAAGAATATACGACAACATAGAATGCAGATACATCAAAACAAACAAACCAAACAGCCAATTCATAAGAGGAGTAATAACAGGAATAATAGGAAAAATGCTAAAAAGAAAAACACAGACAATAGAAGAAAAATGCATAGCAAAAGGAGACCCATACTGCCAATTCAAAACAAAAACACAATAACCCCCGCCACACCCCTTCTTTATATAATCAAGGATAACATAAATTAATACACACAACAAACCAAACCAGAAAAAGCAAAACCACTCACATTAACACCACTATAAAAAACCCTCTACTAATCCC
>CAZHBK010000062.1:0-8178 GCA_964530465.1 uncultured Nitrososphaeria archaeon
GATGGTTCTTTAAAAATAATACCATATAATTTAGGAGAAGATAAAAATATGTATGAGAGATACATCGTAGATGTCAGCAATATTGAATCTAGAGGTATTGTAACCAGAGTTTTAATCGGGAGTTATCTATTAGGTCATGATACAATAACATTTAGAACTAATGATAAAAGATTACCTAGTTGGGTCTTAGAGGAGATTTCTGATGCAATAAGTAGGCTTGCTGGCGTTGAAATCGTTGATCAGAGGCTTAATGAGATTACCGTCCAATGCTTTATAGATCCTACTAAATTCAAGCTTAAAGGTTTGATCAGACGAATGTATACTTTAATATTCTCAATGATCGAAGGCATTAGAATATATTTAACAGAAGGAGACAATTCTGTATTCTCTCAGATTGCGGGTATGGAGACTGAGACAGATAGGCTATATTGGCTCGTTGTAAGACAATTATTACTTGCACAGAAGAGCTGGAGAGTCGCTAAGGACATAGGTGTGACACATCCATATCATATAGTAGGTAATAGAGCTATAGTTAAGGCATTAGAAGATATAGCTGATAGAATAAATAACTTCAGTGAAGAGTTAAGTAGTATCCCTGTTGATTGGATTGTAGGAGGTGGTGATAGGAATGGTATTATAAAGAAGATTGATTCACTACTAGAGACAGTTGATAAAATGGTTGGTGATTCAATGCAGGCATTCTTAGAATTGAGCATCGAGTTAGCTAATGAAGTCATTAATAATGCTGAGGAGTTTAAGAAGCATATCAGGGATTTAGATATGTGGTTTGTAAATAACTGTAATGATCCAAGGATACTGAGTAGTCTCAGACTTATGATGAGTCACATAATGAGAATCGTTGACAATATTGAATCTATAGCGGAGATAACGATAAATAGAGCTTTAGAATCGCCGACTAAATTCTATTACTGGGAGTCAGCTAAGAAGGAGGAGGCTAAAGTATCTAGTAGAAAGTAGCCTCCTCCTTCACTATATTTTTATCCCTTCCCTTATCTATTTCATCTCCCATTATCCTCCATTAAAACCTCTATTATACTACCGTAAGCAATTTATTCAATCGTCTATATCCGTTATATCTATATAGGATACCCTCAATTATCTCTCTATCATATCCAAATCTCTCTATAATTTCCTCTATTGATATTTTCAAATCAAATAGTAGGTATAGAATGGTATCAATATCCTCGTATCTAAGCTTAAATTCATCAGTCAAGGTATATTCATATCTCGAGAATGGTTCTTCATATTTCTTCAATGTAATACCCAGATGTCTGCTAAATTCTCTAAGTTGTATCTTATATAAATTACCTAAGGGTAATATACATAGTTTTTCAATACAACTCACGGGTATGTAAGGTCTTAATAGTAAGTCACTCTTAGAATAGCTATATACTATCATAGCATTATATTCATCTGCTTTCTGGGCTAATATCATATCTTTTACCCTGATCAATGCTTTATACAGTTGAATTCTATCTGAAATAGAGAGTACCTCCTTTAATAAGCGTATGAAGGGATCTATGTAAAGCACCTCTATATTATCGTATGGTATATTAAGTGTTTTAGCAATCTCATATGAGTTAGTAATGTATGTGGTAGGCGTACTTTTATCAGGTAGCATTAAGATATATATATTTTCTGGAGCTAAAACCTTACATAGTAGTATAAGTGCTATAGCGGTCTCTAGATCGCCTTTTAACTCAATAATAACATTCTTTAAACCAGCTTTATTAACGTACTCTCTAATTCTACTAACTATCCTACTCTCTATTTCACTCCAATTTAATTTAAGGAGGTTTTCTCTAAGATAGCTCATATATGTATACACCTATATTTAAGCATCGATCATCCTGATTCAATCAATATGTTTCAAACTTCTAAAATTAAACCAAGTCTAAAATATATTCTGCGATATTTCATTGATATGGAGGTTTAACGGATGAATCCAGTTATTGAGGATATTGAGGTTTCTAAGAGGCTTGATGGAAGTAAGCTATATATTAGGGTTATTCGATTTGGGAAAGGTAGTCCAAGGCTTTTAATTACATCGTCTATGCATGGAGATGAAGCAACATCTATAGCTGTAGTCTGGAAGATTATTGATTTTTTAAAAGTGGCTGATTTAAGGGGGTCCGTTACTCTAATACCCTCAGTAAATCCGGAGGGATTATCGCTTTTAAGACGTGAAGAACCATATTCTAATATTGATATTAATAGGGTTTATCCTGGATCTGAAAGAGGGATTTTGCCTGAGAGAATTGCGTATATTATATCTAAAATTGCATTAAATCACGATGTAGTATTAGATATTCATTCAGCAGGTGATTCAATACCATATATTATCATACATCCAGTAGAGGAATATGATCTAAAAGATAGGTTGTACGATTTAGCATTTTCTATGGGTATTACAGTAGTTGAGAATTATCCAGAGAGAATTTATCTATCTAGAGGATTAAATAGAACATTATCAAGATTTATAGTAGATAATAACATACCAGCGTTAACTCTAGAACTAGCAGGCGGGAGAAAGATAAACTGGCTTCATGCAAGTATTGGATTTAAAGCAGTATTAAATCTGATGATAAAACTCATGATGATAGATATAACACCTAATATAATTACCGAGGCACCTGTTTTTAAAGAGAGAGGTCTTAGACTACATGATGTAATTGTTGATAGGGCTGGCATTATTGAAGAATTTATAGAGTTAGGTGAGTATGCTGAAAAGCATATGGATTTAGGTGTGTTAAGAGATTTATCGGGGAATATTATTCAGCGTATTAAAGCCGATGCTGAAGGATATGTAATCAGGAGATGTAGTAAATCAGTATTATATCCATATGATATAGCATTTACACTAGCTGTTAGAGGAGGGTAGGATTTATGGAGGAGAGTGTTAAATGCCGTAAATGTGGATATTTAAATCCTGTAACTGCTAAATACTGCATGAATTGTGGAGCCAAATTGATTATAGAGTCTAGACGGGTTAGTGATGCAGTAGTTAGAATTACATTTATAGTATTCATTATAGTTATGCTTGATTCACTACTTAATGAAGGTATTATAACTCTATATAGGAATTCACTATATGCGCTGCTAGGCATTATAACTATTATACTATCGGCGGTATCGATTACAACTCTTGCATTAAGCTTTAAGAGCGGATTATACGTAGATAGTATGAAGTTTAGAATTATCTTCTTCTCAATGATCATAATAATGCTTGTATCAATAGCATATTATATTACATTGCTAATAGCAGGGTTAATTATTTATTCACCAATATGGCTTCTAACACTATACCTTATATATCACTATGCTAAAGTTAGTAGGGGTTAGAAGATATGTTAAGGGGTGAGTCTATAGAGGAGTTAAGAGTTGTTGATATTTCTAAGGATGGATGGGGTATTGCATACTTAGATAATAAGGTAGTGAAAGTTAAGTATGGTGTTCCTGGAGATGTGGTAAAGGCTAAGGTATGGGCTGTAAGGAAGGGTAGAAGAAGAGTTGAGTATTGGGCTGATATACTTGAGGTTCTATCTAAGGGAGATGATAGAATAGAAGCTAAATGCCCCTATTTTGGTAGGTGTGGCGGATGTAGATTTCAGAATATGAGGTATGATGCACAGCTAAGGTTTAAGAAGAGGCTTATTGAAAATGCGTTTAAGGAGTATGATATAGATGTATCTATAGATGATGTAATACCAAGTCCTAAGATCTACTACTATAGGAATAGGATGGATTATCCAGTGGGCGTTGATGATGAGGGTAATGTGGTTGCTGGACTGAAGATGATTGGTAGGTGGGATGTTATAATTGATTTAAATGAATGCCATTTAATGTCTATAGAGAGTATTGAAATACTTAAACGGGTTAAAGAATTCATAATTAAGCATAATATTCAAGCATATAATGTTAAGACACATGAAGGCTTCCTAAGATATGTTGTTGTTAGAGAGGGTAAATACACTGGAGATAGATTAGTCATATTTATCACTAAAAAGGGAGCATTTGTAGATATTGAAGAGTTAGCTAAGGAAATCAGTGATTTAGTAACTGGAGTTGTATGGGGTATTAATGATAGATTAGCGGATCTATCTGTTGCTGAGGAGGTAATGCCGATATATGGAAGGGATTATATAAATGAAGTTGTAAATGGCTTCAAGTATCATATACATCCTAATGCATTCTTTCAAACTAATTCGTATCAGACAGGAAATTTAGTAAATTTAGTATATGGCTTTGCATCCGGAGGTAAACTACTGTTAGATGTTTATAGTGGAGTTGGGTTATTCTCAATAGCATTGCATGACAAATATGAATCTATAATTGGTATTGAAATAGATCCATATGCGGTTTATAGTGCGAGAATTAATGTTAACAGACTTGGTAGTAGTTCTATTGCATTTTTAGAATCATCTGCTGAGGACGCATTATCTAGATTTCATGAGAAGCCAGATACAGTCATATTAGATCCTCCAAGACCGGGTATAAGTAAGATTGTTAGGAGGAATATCTTAAGGTTAGAGCCGAGTGAGATAATTTACGTGAGTTGTAATCCTGAATCTATGGCTAGAGATATTAAACTCTTATTGAATAAGTATATAATTGAGGATGTTATAAAGCCTATAGATATGTTCCCACACACACCACATATTGAAGCAGTAGCTAGGTTAGTTAAAAAGTAAGGAGGTTGAGATGGGTTAATCACTTAATTTAATACCTATTGCTTCAAGCCTCCTCACTACATCATATAATCCTATTCTTTCTAACGTTGATCTCCTAGGTATTCCATTTTGATCCCATCCACGTAGTTCATAATACCAGTCTAATAGCTTATTATATGCATTATAGTCTAAGTGTGCGCCCTTCTTAGGTCCCTTCGTAAGTGGTTCTTCAAACCATCTCTTAGGCGGTGTATCCATCTCTCTACTCCAATACCCATACTCTCTAATCCAGAATGCTCTAATTAAAGCATAGATCCTATCTGCAACTTCAAATATCCTATTTAAATCATACTTTACTCCAGTAGCTGCAGTAAGCATTTTCGGATAGTATTCTAGATTTAAACCTAATTCGATCCATGGGAGTCTACAAGTTACTAATGTTTCAAACATACCTCCTCTAATCCTTTGATGCTCTATTACCTTTTCAACTTTAACTTTATCGATCTTATCAAAACCATACTTAGCCTCCCACGAAATAACCCATGCCTCCTTATGATGTGCTCCAATTGAACATGTACCGAATGCTAATGCCATTGCAGGAGCTATATGGCAGTCATATGCTGTTATAGGTAGTCCTTTAACATGCATTGCAAATTTAACAGCTTCCTCACCAAGCCTCATAGCAGCATATTTAACTCCCATAGCTAGAAATCCCGCGAACTTCTTCTTCTCAAGAATTAAATTCATTAATTCAATTGCTGAATCTGCATCTCCCCATTCAATCTTCAAACCATCTAGGTCATCTGCTTTTATAAGCTTCTTTTCATATGCCTCTATCGTGAATGCTACTATAGAACCAGCTGAGATTGCATCGAAACCCATATCATCAACATATCTGATTAACTTTATGACTTTATTCATATCTGAAACTCCTATATTTGAACTAAGCATCGCTACATTCTCATAGTCTAACTCTGCTCTAACCTTCTCTTCGTCTTTGGACTCACATATCATTCCACATATCATATTACAGTTAGGACAGCCCTTCTGTTCAACTTTATACCGAACCATCACATCACCGCATACCTTATCAGCATCTTCAAAGACACCTTCTCTGAAATTGTATGTTGGTAGTACGCTATTCTCATTACACCATGAATATACACCCATAGTACCTTGCTTCATCCACACAGTGTAAAGCTCGCTTGATCTAATATCTCTATATGCTTTAACACCTAACTCTCTAAGCTCCCTCTCATTATATACTGGAATCTCCTTCGTACCCTTAATTACGACAGCCTTCAAATTCTTACTACCCATTACAGCGCCCATCCCAGGTCTACCACCAGCTCTATTCTTCTCGGACATTACAGTAGCATATCTAATCATTCTTTCACCAGCAGGACCTATAGTTAGAATTCCAGCATCTCTACCATATTCCTTCTCAAGGATATCGTGCACCTCACTAGCCTTCAACCCCCATAGCTCACCTGCATTTTTAATGTTCACTTTATCATCTTCAATATACAGGTATGATGGTTTCTCTACTTTACCAGATATAACTATTACATCTATACCTGCTTTCCTCATCATAACTGCTGCTTTAGATCCAATATTGCCGTCTCCATAACCACCAGTTAATGGTGATTTAGACGCAATTACTAATTTACCACTACTAGGTATTGGTAGTCCTGTAAGAGGACCTACCGCGAATATGAGTAGATTATCTGGGTGTAGTGGATCAGTTCCAGGTTCTAAATAATCCCATAATATCTTTACTGCGAACCCTCTACCACCAATATACTCTAATGCCATATGTGCATCATAAAGTGTGTGATGGTATTTCTTTCTGTTTAAATCAATCCAAAGAATCCTTCCGGTCCAGCCGCCTTTAAACATATTTAACACACCACCACACTAATAATATTCTACTTACTGATACTTTTTATAGCGTCTATATACATTAGAAGGCTAAATTCAAAATGTTTAATTACACTTGTGTAATCTGAATTTAATATAGATGGTGGTATTAAATAGTATGGAGGTTTTAAAAATGGTAAGTGTTGATGACGTTATTAATGTACTTAAGAATGTATATGACCCCGAAATACCATTTAATATCGTAGATCTAGGATTAATTTATGATGTTAAAATTAGGGATAGAAGCGTATACATAAAAATGACTTTAACGACTCCAGGTTGTCCACTATCGAACTATCTAATCGAAAGAGTCAGGGAGGCTGTGTTATCGCTTAATGACGTTGACGATGTTAAGATTGAATTAACGTGGGATCCTCCGTGGTCTCCAGATATGATTAAACCCGAATTAAAGAAGAAGCTCGGTATTGAATGAGGTGAATTATTATGAGTGATGAGTATGATGAAGAATTAGAGAGGATTACTCGAAGAAAGATGATTGAATATATGCGCGAATATATGAGAAGACTTGAAGAAAGAGATAAGGCTGGCAGAGAACGTGTTGAGGATATATTTGAGAAGGCTAAATTCCTATTTAAAAGTGATGCATTTCAATACCTACTAAGTATTAGGAAGAGGAATCCAGATATTGCATTTAAAGTACTAAATACCATAGTCTACTTAATTGCACGAGGCCTACTAGCATATCCTGTAGATGCATTAACAGTTGAGGTTATTGAAAAGAAGTTAGAAGGTTATAAAGGTAGGATCTACATTGAGAGAAGAGGTGAGCTTAAGGAATTTGGTGAGTCTCTCAGAGAGGAGTGAATCCCCTCAATATATCTTCAGTCCTTCTACCATGATAGATTGCTTTAATATAGGGATATCTACTTCTAACGGATGTTAAAACTTCGAGATCATCATCGTGGTACTCTACTATGTTTAACTCATATTCTTCAATTAGTTTAGATATAGCTTCTAACTTATACACCTTATCAGATCTCATATCTCCATCATTTCTCATTATTAGGATATGATATGGTATGTTAAACTTCCTAAGCTGTTCTTTAGTTTCCTTCTTAAGTCTTTCTGGCCTTCCAGTAATTAGTATTATGCCGTAGTTATCTGAATATAGCTTTCTAACGTATTCAATTGTTTCATTAATTGGTTCATCTAAGTCGATGTACTTCTTGCTAAGGAATATCTTCCAGAATCTTCTCCTTAAATTACTACTAACTTTATGAATAGATTTGTAGGGATCTAATCCAATGTCTCTCATAGACGCATGTAACCTTTTACTTACATTAATTAGAGTACCGTCTATATCAAATACTATAATTTGCTTTCCAACTAACTTACCTACATCTCCTTCTATCATCTTATGAATCTTTCTAATGGTCCAGCTTCTCTAGCTTCACCTTTTAGATATCTACCTATTAATTTAAAATCTCCAAATAGGCTTTCTTTAAGTGCCGGGTTATACAATGCTGCTGCTGGATGATATGTTGGGATTACGGTTGTTTTAAAGCCGAGAATTAGTAATCCTTCAAATATCTTACCATGCTCACTA
>CAZHBK010000063.1:0-8144 GCA_964530465.1 uncultured Nitrososphaeria archaeon
TCTGTATGTAGAGTCATAATCCATCAGTAAGATACTAGCATTTTAGGTTTAAATCGGATATGTATCTAGATATAGGGAATAAAATCATACATCTAAGGCTTTTCAGGGATTTATACTCTATCTGATTGAGTATATTAGGTATAGGATGTATGATTTTCCAGATAGATTTCCACCAGCGAATATAGTTAGTGGCTTTAATTTAATAGATCCATATTTAATAGGTCCAAAGCTTTTAATAGTAAAACTAACTATATCAATTCAATAAAAGTTGTATGGAGAGTATAAAGCTTTAGATCCATAAGATCCATAGGATGTATATCCTTATAAGCTGCCAGTAGATATCTTAAATCTAATGAATCTCTATATTCATCAATGCATTCTATCTATCAAGCTACCTGCTTCAAAAGTTAGGAGAGTCTGCCTCTTAGCTCTCTCAGATAAATCTATAATACTCGCGTGTCTCGGGCTTACAGCATCAGCGTTAGCTGTATCATCTGGACCGATACTAAGATATATCATATTTAAATGGCTTAATCGGAAGCTAGCTAGTGGTAGGGATTTAATTGAAATCCCTTATAATTCAATAATAGAATTGAATCCAGAGGTTAAATATGGTGTTGAGATACTTAGGATTAATACATTTAGTGGCGTATATGAGGTTACAGCCTTAGGGAGGTATGCTAAATTTGGTATGAGTAGATTACTAAGTGAGATTAAGGCTAGAGCTGGTAGAATCTAATATTGAATGGTTTAGTTATTTTCACGATCCTCCCTTATATACTTGCTTGCAACACATCCTTCAATCTCCGGAATCTTTAAGAGTATCTTCTTAATCTCATCTAATATCTCTCTCAGACTTCATCACTATCATCTCCCAACTCCTGTACGCTAGAGGGGGATAACTCTATTATTATTTAAACATATGATCTTATATCATATTTTAGTTATATTCGTCATAGTATTTTACCGCCTTTCTCTATGATTTTATTTTTATTTAATATTTATGATTGATATTATTAGGAGTGTTGTGGCTAGTATGAAGTCTGCTTGATATCCTCTTAATGATATTACTATACCGCTTAGTAATGCTCCAATTATACTCCCAATATATCTTACTACGTTTGAGTATCCAATCTCCCTATATGATACTTCTAATGCTATTACATTAAGCAGTACTGTTATATATGCCCAGCTATATCCATCTAATACAGCAAATATAACGATCATTACTAGTGTAGTTAATCCTGATATGTATATTGTTAATGTTAATACTACGAACATTACCACTCTGATTAAACTCATTATGACTAATGTTCTAGCAGTATTTCTCACCCTGCCTGCAGCTGGATAGATAAATGCTGTTACTATCGAGCTTATTAATGATATTAGGTATATTATTGTAGCAGTATAACCTAAGTCATGTATGAATTTAACTATCTGTGAGTATACTAATCCAAATGCTAGGAATTCTATGAATATAGCGGTATAGAGTGATGCTCTAAATTTCGATAGTTTAAAGACTACATCTCTATTTAAAACTCCTACTTCAGTTAGTGATTCATCATATCCAACACTATATCTTGAATTCGAATGTATGCTGTTAAAGCTGAATCCATCTGGAATGCATCTAATTCTAATACCTGAATGTATTAAGATAGATATTACTAATGTAGTTGCTATACTTAGGATTAATAGATTATAGATTAATGTTACTGGATTTACATATCTTAATGATAATGCTCCTATAGCTAATCCTAAGACCCAAGCCCATCCACCAATCATCTCGAATAATCCCATTATCTCACTCAGTCTATACCTATAGAATTTATTTATTAGGAGTACTGCTGAAATGTATACTAGAGTGGATGATAGCGATATTGATACTGCATGGATGTATATTGAGTAGATAGATATCCTTAAGAGTATTATTACGAGTGATAGTGATATACCTAAATATCCGAGTAGATATCCAAATATACATCTCCTAACGCTAGATAGGATTCTAACCCATAATAGCATTCCAATTAGATTACCGAGTACTGTAAGGAATGAGACTATAGCTACTTCGATAGCTCCACCACCAGCCGATATAACTAATAGTATTATTAGTATTGAGATTACTGAGTTAACTACTTTAAATGGTATTATTGTATAGAAGATTTTAGGGATATTATACATATCTAAAACCTATAGATGATAAACATTACTGTACTATATCGGTAGCCTCCACTATAGAGTTATATCTCATTATGTACTCTGACCTCACATTATATTTCAAACATTCTAAGTTAAATCTAATCATTTTGACAGGCATGATGATTGAATTCTAAATAGTGTGTTAGGATCTATTTAAGGTTTTCAAATACTTAATTCTCTTAAGCCTATTAATTAGATAGCTTAAAATAGCATTATAATCCACGTAACATGGTAATTTTAGATGGAGTAAGCTTAGATTTAATATTAGTGCTTGAGTATATTATTACGTCTAGAATCCTACTATCCTATCTAATTTTGAAGGTGTTGTTTAATGGAGTTTAATAAATTGTTTAGAGAGAGGGTTTTAGTTTTTGGAGGTGGTGGGGGTGGTGATGTTGCTACGTCTGCATTCATTGCTTTAAAACTTAGAAGTCTTGGCTGTCAGTCTTATATTGCATGTACTCCGTGGGAGAGGTTTTCAGTCGATCCCAATCCCGGCCCGATATCATTCAATAATATCAAGGGTGGTACTAGGATTGGTAGGTATTCTATGGCTGTAGATGGTAATTCATACGCTATTAGAGGTGGTAGTAAGATTGTCTTTCAGGCAGTTAATATCTCTAGTGTTTTAAATGAGCCGGTCTATATATGTGATTTAAATACGGGTGTTAAGGGAGTTGCTAATTGTTTAACCGAGTTAGTTAAATACCTTAATGTTGATTTAATCTTAGGTGTTGATGTTGGTGGTGATATTCTTGCTGAAGGTTTTGAAGATGATTTATGGAGTCCGCTTGCAGATCAGATAATGCTATCAGCATTATATAGAGTTGAGTCAAGTAATACATGTAGGACTCTTATTGGAGTTGCATCTATAGGTTCTGATGGTGAGCTATCTAGAGAGTATATCCTCGAGAGGCTTAGTATTATAGCTGGTAGGGGTGGTTTGATTGGATCTATTGGATTTGGATATAATGATTTGGAATATATGGATAGGATTCTATCTAAGGCTATTACTGAGGCTGGTAGAGCTATACCCGATGCCATTAGAGGTTTTAGAGGCTTTAGATTTATTAGAGGTGGTAGTAGGCGTATCTATATAGATCCAATATCTACAATAGTATTCCTACTAGATACATGTATAGTATATGATCTAAGTCGGATTGCTAGATTAATTATTGATACTGAGAGTATTGAGGATGCAAATAGAATACTAGTAGATCATGGAGTATTTACAGAGCTTGAATTAGAGAAGAGATTATATGAACTTTTAGAATCGTGTGTTAAATTGGATTCGAAGATTATTCTAGATATTAAGAAATCCTGGATTAAGTCTAGGAGGAGGCATTAGATTATTATAATCATTAAATATTAATGATTAAAATAAGTGGATAGATATATCATCTTAGTAATGAATTACTATGTAGCTATCTTAATTTTAGTTGCATTTCTAGGTACTTTAGCATTTAGACTATCACTACCTGCTGTAGCCTTCTATACTAGGTTATCCCTTCATGCATCTGCATTTGGAGTCGGTCTCTTGACGTCTGTATTCTTCCTGGCTAGAGCATTTACAGCTATATACTCTGGTGGTTTAGCAGATAGATTTAAAACTAAGGTGTTATATATTTCAGCTTCTGCATTCCTACTTAATTCAATAGCTACATATTCATACTCGTATGCTAGAATTTTACCCCATGTATTACTAATTAGATTTATACAGGGTGTTTTGAATGGTTTTGGATGGGTTCCAATACAAGTTATGGTTGGCTTACTGGTTAGGAAGAATATTAGGGGTAGGATATACTCAATATATTTTATATCTGGATCTATCGGTATTATAGCTGGTAATCTAACCTACTCAATACTAGCGTATCAGCCATTAAATAGCATTCTTATTATTGCATCAATAGTATTCTTAATTACATCACTAACTATATTCGCTGTAGCATTTAGAATTAAGGGAGTAGAGCTTTATACATATGAGAGGAGGATGTCTAGCGTTAAACAATCTGGTAGGATGTCTATAAGGGATGTTTTTAGAATTGAGATTATAATATTATTCTTAATTGTATTATGTGTTGGTTCATTTAACTCTATTGCTAGAGGCGATCTAATATATATCTATATGAAGGAGTTCTTCAACCTCTCTAAAAGTCTGGTTGCAGGATATATAGCGTTAGCATCATTATTTGGACTTGCCGTAGGCTATCTACTCAGCTGGCTATCAGATAGATATGATGAATATACCTCTCTAATAATCGCATTATTAATATATGTATTAGGTGCATTACTCCTGGGAGTTATAATTAGATATACTGCTATATTATCGCTAGCATTAGTATATGCTGGTAGCTCTAGTATAATACCTATCGTTAGAAAGATTGGAGTCTCTCAGAGACATGGTGGTACTGTAATTGGATTTATAAATGCATCTGCAAATATAGGGAATGTCCTTGGATCTGCTATTGCCGGAGAGCTATATGATATCTTAATCCCATCTATAAGTATGTTTACAGTTAAATACTCGACACTAATATTAATTATGGTATCTCCATTAATAGCTATAGCTATTATCTCAGTATTTATCAGATATAGATATATCCCTCATCAATAGAAGACTACTTTAAATTAACTACCCTCGCTATAATACTCGTATATTTATGTATGGAGTCTGCAGCTAGAGTTACAATATTAATCTTCTTATTGGATTCATCTGCAATCTTAAATGCTATATTTAACATTGCTCCAGTAGACAACCCTACTAATACACCATACAACCTCCCAATTTCTAATACCATATCTACTGCATCCCTCAATGTAACCTCGTAGATTTCATCAACTACATTACTATCTAATAATGGTGGTGCTTCACTTCCAGCTAATCCGGGTATCCCCTCTAAACTTCCCGAACCTCCAGTTACTGGAGATCCCTTAGGAACTACTCCAATTACCCTAACACTCTTATTCATATTCTTAATGAATCTTCCAACACCTGTTATAGTGCCTCCAGTACCAATACCCATGATAAAGACGTCTATCCTACCTCTAGTCTGACTCCATATCTCAGGTCCTGTAGTCTCATAATGCGCTCTGATATTAGCTTCATTCTCAAATTGATTTAGGAATACCCAGTTATTACGTTCTGCAATCTCCCTCGCCTTCTCAATGATGTTTTCACTATGTGATGCTTCAACTATATCTGCTTCAGTAATCTTAAGTAGTCTCTTAGCTTCTTCAGATGCATCCCTACTTATAACTATTACAGGCTTTAAACCTAAGACTCTAGCTAGTGTGGCTACCGCGATACCAGTATTCCCAGATGATGCCTCAACAATAGTACTGCATTTATCGAATAAACCCTTCTTAATAGCATCCAATAGCATATATGCTGCTATCCTATCCTTATGACTACCAGTAGGATTCTTATATTCTAGCTTAAGCCATATCCTAGACCCCTTAGGATGCTTTAATGGAATTACAGGAGTATTACCAATATATTTAATAGCATTATAGAAACCCTTAATATTCAGATCTATCATAGTAGAACACCTCTCACTTATTAAATCAATAATAGCATTACCATCTTACATTTCAATATTAACCATGATTAATGGATATAGTCTATTCTTCAAACCTCCTCAATATATTCTTAATTACCTCTTCTAACCCCTCCTCACTTACATCTTTAATTAAGCCCCACTTCCTACATGCATCTACTATCTCAGAACATAGCTTCATGTTATCACTACTGCAATCTAATCCATCTTTGAATATTATCCTAGGCCCCCTACCTGGAACATATATGATATATGCTCTAGTATTATTCTGTCTAATTCTTAATACGGCATATCCCTTAGATAACTCGACTCTCACTAGATCTGCATTAAGTATATCTGCTAATGTAATGAATATCTCGGTTAATCTAGCCTTAGCTTCTTTAAGAGCTTTACTAACAGCTTGTCTAGTTATATTTAATCTTCTAGCTATATCAACCTCTCTTAAACCCATACCATATGCTAGTATTAATACCTCCTCTAATCTATTAGATAGCTTAAGCACGCTTTATCACTTCCAGAATAGATTTAATAAATTCTAATGCTTTCTCCTCACTGACTGCTCCAATAGCGTAATATCCACTACTAGCTTTGACGACTATGATATGATGCTTCTGATATAATGCTATGAATAATACTGTAGATATACCTAATAACATCAGACATATAAATGCAAGTATGAATGCATGTGAATCTCCAAATATAGACGTACCATACACCTCATAATATAACATACCTATTATAAATGCGGTAAGACCAATCATAGAGCCTACAATAAGACCCAGCCTTCTAATGAATACTTTATATGAAGTCCCAGTATATGCAATAGCGATTATAAGTATCAATCCAATAATTAGTGGGAGAGTTATAAGTGGTATGTATATTGGATTAGGTATAAGACCTCTCGCAATAACATATAGTACTGGTACGAGTATGAGTATTACAGCCGTGTAAATTGGAGCTTTAAAATACTTAAGCAAGCTACCACGTTCAATAGCTGAAACATCTACAATACCACATATATCTGATATAGTAATCTTAATGAAAGCCTTAGGGAAGCCATATCTTAATATAATATTAGAGTTATCTATTGAAACCGAGTTACCATTAGATAAAAGACCTAAAATCAAACCAATTATAAAGAATACTATAGTTAAATAACCATAGTTAATCATGCATCCAGCTAATGCAAATAATGTAATAGATAATGTGCTGAGTATTGAGGGTATTCCATGATATGGTAGAGGCCATAAATCCCTACTCATTGTAATCCAATGTAAACTGAAGTAGGTTTACATAGATTAACTTTAGTATAATCCATATATACGATACCAGCTCTACCCTCTATAATACGGGTATTCCTCATTTAAATACTGCTATTCATTTACCTAACTCTTAAATTAATCTATTAAAGTTATGAATGGTGTTGGTAAGTATAGGGTTGTTTTTGAGGGTTCTCCAATAACTGGTGTTGGATTTAGGGTATTCCTACATGATATTGCTGAGTATCTTGGTTTTAAGAGGTTTTCAGCTAGGAATATAGGTGTTGATAAAGTTGAGATTTTAATCGAATGTTCTAGAGATGATGTAGACAGATTTATCAAATATGTTAAATCAGATATACCCGAGCGAGTTAATATAAGGAGTGTACCTATAGAAGAGTATAATGGTAGTATTCCAGATATAGAGTCTAGTTATAGACTTCTCATCTCGAGCAGTTGGATAAGATAATTGAAATTGGGTCTGCAATTATAGGTAAGATGGATTTAATGCTAGCTAAGCAGAATGAAGCACTTAAGAGAAAGGCTGAAACCACAAGTGATGTTAGAGCTTTAAGAGATAATCTAGAGTTACTTATAGACGAGAGATTTAAGAGGATTGAGAGAGATGTTGAGCTTATTATGAAGAGGCATATAACTCTTGATACTTTAATAGTTGCAAAATATTATCATATCTAATAGTATAATGATATTCTAGATGTATGATTGGGGATTGTATTAGAAGACCTTATGGATATATTAACTCTAGATATGCCCTCATACTATTATACTCTAAATCATTCAAGTATAGTATTCACGTGTTACTCGGTTCTCTAGAGTATAATGGCTTTGATAAGCTTATGGATATATATCTAGTTGATATTGATAAATGCCTATTTAAAGACATACTAGATTTCACTAGTAGATTATGCAATATGTATAGGTATGTCATTCTAGGATCTACAATATATACTACACAACTGTACACGCTACTACCATTATATAATGAGTTATCAAATCTAAAGAGGAGATATAGTAATTTAATCCTTGTAGCTGGAGGCCCGCATGCATCTGGAGATCCATCAGGTGTTTTAAGACTTGGTTTTGATATAGCATTTATCAGTGAATCTGAAAT
>CAZHBK010000064.1:0-8017 GCA_964530465.1 uncultured Nitrososphaeria archaeon
GTATAATTTTAAAGATGCTTTATCACTTCTATTTAAATATTGCTCTAAATATATCTAAATCTTACCATATATGATGCGGAAATCCTTAAATTCGCCTTTATAAGGCTCCCAATAAACCTCAATATTATCTACTTTAGCTAATGGAGGTCCCTTTCGCATCAACTCAATCATTTCTTTAACATCTTCCTCTTCACCTTCTAATACAGCTTCAACACGTCCATCCGGTAGATTTCTAACCCATCCTTTAATACCTAATTCATCAGCCCACTCCTTTGTATGTGTTCTGAAGAAGACACCTTGAACTCTTCCGGATACGTATACATGTGCTCTAACCTTCATCCTGCTACCCCCTCATGTGCTTACAATCTTTACTTTCGTATCAAATTTTAAAAATTTTTTAAAGTAATCTCTCCAAATTAAGCTCTAGGTTAATTCCTCAGCATCATAACCTAACTTACGTAGGTAGCTTGCTAGATAACTTGAGTATCCATAGATCGTATATATTTTCTTTGGATTAACTGCCTCAATAATATTGAGTAGATCGCTGAAGTCTGCATGATCACTCATCGGTATTCCAAAATCATCTTCAATATTGATAGCCCACCCACTAAGTAAGATTTCAACAGCATTATATTCATTCTTAACCGTACTAATTAAATCATATTCACTCCTACTACATAATAGGATAAATGGCTCCTCAAGATTGTTACTCCATAGTCGACCTGTGTAATCAAGATATCCCAGCTTCCTATAGACTTTATTAAATCTATATACTTCTTTCGATACATAGATATTCTTAGTAATATCTAGTAATTTAATAAGTAGCTGTAATTTCCCAAGTGGATATGCTTTTAGAATCACACTCTTATCCTGGAGTAGTAATGTTGAAGTTAACATTAATAATCTCTCAGCTAGTTTATTAAAGTCTCCGAAGATATATTTTGGATGTCCATATGTTGCCTCAATAATTAATATATCTGCTTCTATGGGTTTAAATCCCTTAAGAAATAATCTATCATGTAGATTTACATCCCCCGTATATAGTATCTTACCGTTTATTAAAAATGATTTAGAACCTAAAATATGACCTGAGTCTATTAATTCTATATCTCTATATTCATCGGTATATTTAAGATACTTATATCCTCTCTCTGATGCTAATTCAATAGTCTCTCTACTAGCTACAACTAATCCTGTCTGGATTCTAGGTAAGTGGTCTATATGTGCATGGCTAACTAAATATACGTCTGCCGCTGCACTACTAGGTACTTTATCAATTGCATATCTCTTATCTCCAACTCTAACTATCAATCCAGATCCAGCTTTCTTAATGTCTATCATTCTTACTTCCTACCTGTTAGTCTATACTTTAGTATACCTCAACTGGTATTATGTTGGCTACAAATAAGATATTAATAACCTTCAGCTTTATATTCAAATATTTTAGAATAGTCTAGGTGGTTTTATTGAGGAGGAGGTATATTAAAATAGGTATTATCGGTAAGACCAATACTGGTAAGACTACATTTTTCAACGCAGCTACGCTATTAAATGCTGAGATACAACCCTATCCATTTACAACAAAACAGCCTAATATAGGTATTGCGCATGTATCATCACCATGTGTATGTAGAGAGTTTAATGTCACATGTAATCCTAGGAATAGTGTATGTTTAAAAGGTTGGAGATTCCATCCGATCACACTCATCGACCTACCTGGTTTAATTAAAGGTGCCCATGAGGGTAAAGGACTAGGCAATCAATTTCTATCAATTGCTGCTCAATCAGACGCATTAATACATATAGTAGATGCATCTGGTAGTATCGATGCTGAAGGTAATATTATAGAGCCTGGATATGGGGATCCGATAAGTGATTACTTTGATATCGAGGAAGAGCTCGTACTATGGTATCATAAGATCATAGAGGGTAATAGGATGAGTATTGAAAAGCATGAAAAGACCCTAGGTCTTGTTGAAGCTCTTTACATGGTTCTAGCCGGGATTAAAGTAACTAGAGAGCATATTGAAAAAGCATTAATACTATCAGGATTGTATGACAAACCATTTAGAGATTGGAGTGATGAAGAGTCTAAAACATTCGCATATCATATTAGAGATATATCGAAGCCAACCGTTGTTGTAGCTAATAAGATTGATTTAGAAGGTGCTGAGAAAAACTATATTGCATTAAGTAAGACTCTTAAAGACGTTGTTGTAATACCTGCGAGTGCAGATTCAGAATTAGCTCTTAGGAGGGCTGAGCAGAAAGGCTTAGTTGAATATATACCTGGTGATGAGGAATTTAAGATTATAAGACCTGACTTACTTACTGAGAAGCAGAAAAGAGCTCTTGAATATATGGAGAGATTTGTATTCTCTAAAATTATGAGGACTGGTGTGCAATTTGCATTAAATACTCTAGTCTTTAAGGTTATGGGTTATAAGTTTGTATATCCCGTTGAGGATCCAGAGCGACTTACTGATCGTGCGGGTCATGTATTACCAGATGTATTCTTACTGCCTAGAAATGCTACAGTATTAGATCTAGCTTATGAGATACATACTGAGTTAGGTAGGAATTTAATATATGGTGTTGATGTTAGGACAGGGCTTAAACTTCCTAAAGACTATATTTTGCATGATAGAGATGTAATCCATCTAGTTGTTTCAAGGAGAGGAGGTAAGTGGAGATAGTAATTCATGGAGTATAATGAGTATACTAGCTTGATAGTAAGTAATGATCAGATAATAATACTATATAATAGGATTAGAGATCTTAACATCGCTCTGTTGAATAAAGATAAGAATATCCATGGATTCTATAGACTTTTAATAAACCTCCCTTACGAGTATGTCGGTCTAACTGAACTCGTCGATTTTATCCCTTTAGATGAGAGATTATGTAGATGCATCTCATTCGTCGAGAAGAGGGTGTTAGACGATATTTATAGAGTGAAACCGATGATATTCGGGTTGATAGGATTATTTGATCCTAATGGAGAGTTTGAAAAAAGTCTCTTAAACTCAAAGATAAGATTTTCTACGACTCAATGGTATTCGTGGAGTATACCAGTATACCTAAACCTTAGGTCTCTAGTAAATTATGTATTTACATTCTCAAGATATGCACCCTCAAGTTATAAACCTGCACTGTTAAATTTTAAATGGGGATTGCCTCCAAATCATCCATTATATTTCAATGATTATGCATTTTCATCTTCATATAGTCTTCAATTAATTAATAACGAGTTTAAGAAATTGAAGTACTGTAGTATTAGAGAGAGTATATTACATGTTCTAATGCCTCCAAATTATGGTCTTAAAGTAGTATATTTAGATGCAAACATCATTACCGATTTCTTCAATAAATCGTACTCACATTTTGAAGTTGCTGATTTAATTCCTAAGGAGGTCTTAAACTATAGTCTAATTAGGGATATTCAAAGAGTATTATTAAATGACTTTATAACAGTGGTTATTCCAATTATACTCTTCCGTAATGATATGAGGTGCTCGCTTGGTTTTCTCAGAATTAATAAATCTCACTTTAAAATAGATGATGGATGTATATATGAGGCTGATGACTTCGTCATAGATTTATGCGGAAGTTATAGAGGTAGTAAGCTTAAAGTATATTACTCAATGTATCCACATTCAAATAAAGCTTCTGGCTTCTCAATGAATATATACATTAATCCATACCTCCATAAAATACCTCCGTCCCGAATGTATCTTGATATAAGGTATGGAGGTAAGCTAATATACTCTTCATCATCTAGGAGAGGATTACTAATATAATATCTACGTATATCCAATAGATAGTATTATTAATTCTACTCTAATACTATTGGTGCATTCCTCGTGTAAAAACTATCATCAACTTTTTTCCTTAATTTAGATATTACCTCTAGCGAGGCAACTTTAACATCATTATATATTTCCTCATCTGTCTTCTTTCTATCAATTCCATATAGTATAGTATCAAGTAGTTCATTATTCTCAATTCCAATCTCAGTCTTTAAATTAGTCCATTCCCTAGGTTCTTTAGCAGATCTAATAAATTGACTTAAATGTAGCTCTCTAGCTATATATAGTAGCTGGCTCATATATATCTTTGTTAGTGGTAGGAAATCTACTCCTTTAACATATAATGGGTTAAAAGCACCTGTCATCCACCTACTCTTTTCAATCTCACCAGCGACAAGTAAATTCATATTCTCTGAATATGCTTTTAATGTCAGTATAGATATGACATCCTCTACATCCTCCTTGAGTATATTTATAAATCCCGAGAGATATGTTGAGACTGTTCCTGCTATCGATTCGATATCGATTACTGAGTAATTAACACCTAAGAAGTCTATAAGTCTAGATAGGTCCTTAGGTATTTTATACCTCCTACCTCTAATAAAGTATAGTAGGTTTACGCTATCTGATCCAACCGATTTAACCATTAATGCTGCGAGTACTATCGAAGGTAGAGTATTATCTAACCTCATAATATACCCTTTCCTCCCAGTTTCCTTAAGGAGATTTAAAGTATCTCTCGCAATACATGAGATTATCTGATTTGCATTCAAATTAATTAACTCATTATATAACTTTGAATCCCTTCTAAGTCTACGCATCTCCTCTACAACCTCCAATTCAAGCTTCTAATTATTTCCAGCTGCTTTAAAACTCTATCTCTAACTTCATTTGGTTTCTTAATATCTAAAATTATCTTTCCATCTTCAATAGCTTTCTTAATTAATGGTTTCATCTCACCTCCACATTTTGGGCATCTCCTTACATTCTCCCCATATGGAACCACTTTAAATAGATAACAGTTCTCACATCTAAATACTTGTTTCTTACCTGCTAACTTCCCTCTTTTAGCGATCGGCGATCCCTCTTTCTCAATTATATCTAACGCTAAGTCTAGGGTTGGCGCATTTGATACACTCGTACCAACACCGAATCCATCTGCTCCCGCTTCAGCATACTCTCGTATATTCTCATGATTTACCCCGCCGGATACGATTATCTTAACATCTTTAAATCCTCTTATATCTAATTCCCATCTAACTTCTCTGATTATCTCGGCCATACTACCACGTCTACTACCTGGAGTATCTAATCTAATGCCATATAATCTATCCTTCAATGCTTCAGCAGCCATAATTGCTTCAATCTTCTCATCATAAAACGTATCTACTAATGCTATCCTCTTTACATCTTCTTCAATTACTTCATCAAATGCTTTCCATGCTTTAACTTGGTCTCCTACGATAATTATTAATGCGTGAGGCATTGTACCCTGTGGTTTTAAACCTAGTAATTCAGCACTTAATACAGATGACACACCATCGAAACCACCTATATACGCAGCGTAATCAATCATGGGTGTTATCGCGGGATGCATTCTTCTAGCTCCAAATGATAATAGTATTTTATCCCATACTAGATATCTTAAGTGAGCAGCATATGTAGCTACTCCACTACTCTCACATAAGACACCTAGTAGCGGTGTTTCATATATTGCGAATCTACCATACTCACCCTCTATATATCCTATAGGGACTCTAATCCCATAATCATCAAATGGTTTGAATAGCGTTCCTTCATCCATAATATAGAAATTTAATTTTATGCCTTCAAGTAAATTCAATGCTTCATAAACACCAGATAAAATAGCCCAAGTCCAGCCGAATGGTAGTTTACCTGATGTAATCTCCATTTTCACATTTGTACTTGATAATCCTAATTTATCGAGTATTTTAACTGTTCTAACGAAATATATGTCTGTAGTCTTACCAGATTTAATCTCATCCTCATAGGCTATTAAGAACTTCCTAGGCATTTCTCTACTCATTAATACCCCACCGATTATTTCATTTCTCACATAATATCAATGAATGATTAATCCTAAAGGAGAATGTGTCATTAAGAAAAATATAATCTAACTTTACTATAAATACTCAACTAAGTTAATCATAGATATGTAGCGTTCTTAAGTAAGCGATAATACTATTTTTATACTTAAATTAGGGAGATATAGCTAACTTATATAATAATATTCTCCTCTCTCCCTCTGTTCCCTATCGAGTCTACTTCCCTCTTTATTCACTCTAGGCCTACCACTATGCTTATCTCTTCTAAGAGTAATTCCTACATTTTTAAGAAATCTATTCATACCCTCTCTCTTATCTAATGGTTTACTTCCATATCCTTTTACATCCGGCTCTCCCTCAAAGACTATAATTCTATCTGAAACTGCATCTATAACTATTAGATCATGATCTATTACTGCTGCAGGTTTCTTATTCAACTTAATGAATCTATTTATCGCTAATGCTACTTCAATTCTATCCTCAACATCTATAAATGCCGATGGTTCATCAAGAAGGTATATGTCTGCATCCATTAATAATGTAGCAGCGATATATATCTTCTGTAGCTCTCCACCAGATAAGTCTCTAACTCTCCTATCAAGAAGCTTATATATATTTAATGGTTTTAACAATGCCTCGATGGCGAATTCAGATAATGCTGAAGTACCAGCTCTCTCAATTAAGAATCTCTCGACAGTCCCATCATACTCTGGTGATATATATTGTGGTTTGTAAGCCATTTTTTCAGGGGTAACTAAAATCTCTCCCTCATCAGCTTCTAACTCGCCGATTAGAATTCTAAAAAATGTAGTCTTCCCAATTGCATTAGGGCCAAGTATTCCTACTACTTCACCATACATTATCTCACCATCATTAACTACCATTTCAAAACCTCCTAGTTTCTTCCTAAGTCTTGTATACTTAAGTGCTGGATATCCTTCCGGCTTAAACTTCTCCGCGAATTTAGAGAATACGATTGGCTTATCTCTAAATCTGATGTTATCTGCAGGTATATACCCATCTAGAAATATATTAATTCCTGTTCTAACACTTTCAGGTCTACTAAAGATTCCGAATGAACCAGGCTCTCCATACACTACACTAACTAAATCACTTAAGTAGTCTAAAAATGCTAGATCATGATCGACAACTACGACGTATTTATCCTTAGCCAGTTTACGTATGAATTTAGCTACTTTCATACGTTGATATATATCGTTATAGCTACTTGGCTCATCAAATAAATATGCATCTGCATCTTTAAGAGAGGCAGCTGCTATAACTAATCGCTGCATTTCGCCTCCAGACAACTCTCTAACATCCTTATCTAATGCTTTAGCAAGATCTAATTCCATAATAACTTCGTCAAATCTCCCTACTTCATCGATATTCTTTAAGATTGATCTAACAGTACCCTTAACTACTTTAGGAAGTAAGTATATCTCCTGAGGTTTATATGCTATCCTTAGCCTTCCATTGTATAAATCTCTAAAGTAATAATATAGTTGATGTCCTCTAAAATACTCGAGAACTTTATCCTTATCACCATTATGTTGGTAATCGCCTAAGTTTGGAATTAATCTCCCAGCTAATATCTTAATAGCTGTAGACTTTCCAGTTCCATTCCTACCTACAATACCAATAATGCAGTTCTTTAATGGTGTGGGAAGCCTGAATAATCTAAATCCATTTACATCATACTGATGTATCAAATCTGATTCTAATTCGGTCGGTAGATTTACAATTGTAATTGCTTCAAACGGGCATTTCTTAACGCATATCCCACATCCAATGCATAACGCTTCATTTATTATAGGCTTATTATCTTCAAATTTAATTGCTTCGATACCCATTCTAATTTGAGGGCAGAATGTAATACATTCATGACCGCATTTATCTGGATTGCATACATCTCTATCAATAACAGCGATTCTAAGCACCATACCATATCTCTTATAATTAATGAAGTAGTTATTAATATAGGTAAAACCTCAATAACGGTATCAGATATTTAGTATTTTATAGTTGACGAAATGAATAAAATCTTAAAATACTTATATGAAATTACATGTGGCTTTATACTATTCTGGCTTGGCTTTTCGATATTAATTGGAGTCGTAGGTAGGATTAGCATATTAGGGT
>CAZHBK010000065.1:0-7362 GCA_964530465.1 uncultured Nitrososphaeria archaeon
GCTATAAGCTATATGATAAAATGTCAATTGCTTAAATATATCTTCATTCCGACTTGCACCCATTTAAATTAAATTTAGTATTTCTGTATCGCTTGTCAATCATTAAATTTAAATATACCAGCTCTCTATAGATTAGTGGATAGGTGAGATAAATGGGTACTCACGGTAGTCTTACAAAAGCAGGAAAGGTAAGATCATTAACTCCAAAGATAGATCCAATGCCTCATCCACCTACGAATCCAAGGAAGAGAAATAGATCGAATTATAGGAAGAGAATTATATTAAATAGACCTCCCGGGCAGTTTAGACCATCTAGAGTGTAAAAATTTATTTAGAAATATAGAATACTCATATTTAACTCTCATCTAAGCATCATCGGAGCTTAAATACTGATAGCTCTTACGCACTTGACTTTCTCTGTTGCAATATAATTAGAAATAAGACAGAGTATAGTATATGGATGCATAACTAAAGTCTTCCTCAACTGATTTAAAAGTAAAACAAGTTAACAATACCTTCTGCTTTATTAAATATTTACCACTCCTATTATGATTATCTAGGTATGAATTCTAGGTTAAAAATCGATAGTAGTACTGACAAAGATAAAGCTTATGAAAATGCTATCAAATACATCATTAATAGACTTAAGTCAATTGATATTAGTACTGTTAAGGCTGAGAGGGCGTCAAAAGTAGGTGATATTATAAACAAGATTAAGATTGAAGCAGCTAGGAGATATAAATTAAAGAAGATACCCTCTAACATAGATATAATTAAATATTTGCCTAAAAATGATTACTTAATTAATATTCTCAGGTTAAAACCAGTTAGAAGTATATCTGGAGTTGTTATAATAGCTATAATGTCTGCTCCTTATGAATGTCCGCATGGAAGATGCTTATACTGTCCACATTATCCAAAAGCACCTGTATCCTATACTGGTAAAGAACCTAGTGCACGTAGGGGTATCCTGAATCTATTTGATCCTTATATGCAAATTAGAAGAAGGATGAAACAATTAGAGGATATGGGGCATTTTACAGATAAGATTGAAATTATCATTCAAGGAGGCACTTTTAATAGAGCACCTAAATATTATAGAGAATGGTTCATGCGGAGACTCTTACAAGCATTTATTGGTTACTACCCTAGAGATTATAATAAAGGGCTACGAGATGCGGAGAGAAGTGAAAAGAGGATTGTAGGTATTACATTTGAAACAAGACCTGATGCATGTGACTATAATGATGTAGACTGGATGCTTGAACATGGCGGCACTAGAGTCGAGATCGGAGTACAAACTATATTTGACGATGTTTATAAGTATGTTAACAGAGGGCATTTAGTAAGAGATGTTATAGAAGCAACACGTAAGTTAAAAGATGCAGGTTTTAAGGTGACGTACCATATCATGCCTGGTCTTCCAAAGGGGAATAGGAGATTAGATCTTGAGATCTTTAATACTATATTCTCAAGTCCTAACTATATGCCTGATAATCTGAAGATATATCCAACGTTAGTTTTAAAGTATACTGGATTAATCGAATACTGGAGGAAAGGATTATATAAGCCATATTCCACTAATGATTCAGCATTATTGATAGAGTTGGTTAAAGGAAATATAATTCCTAAATGGGTTAGAATAATGCGGGTTAACCGTGATATTCCTACAATGGAAATTGTTGACGGCATTGATAAACCAAATCTAAGACAGGTTGTATTACTAGAGATGAATTTAAAGGGATTGAGGTGTAGGTGTATTCGTTGTAGGGAGGTAGGGCATAGGGTAATTAAGCGTGGATATGAGTTAAAGTCAGAAATAGTAATAAATGTAGTCCGTTATGAGGCTAGCGAAGGCTTGGAATATTTTATAACTGCTGAAGATCCGGAATCTGACGTTATATTTGGTTTTTTAAGACTTCGAAAACCCTCCCATAAGGCATGGAGACCAGAGATAGTTAACTCAGAAACATACATCGTAAGAGAGTTACATGTCTATGGCCAGAGTATCCCTATCGGTGAGTGCGAACCATGGAAGTGGGGATCTTGGCAGCATAGAGGTATTGGTAGTGCATTATTAAAAAATGCAGAAGAACTTGTATCATCATTAGGTGGTGATAAAATAGTAATTATAAGTGGAGTTGGTGTGAGGGAATATTACTATAGGAGGGGGTATATGTTAGATGGCCCATATGTCTCAAAAAAGATAAAGTAATTTATATGTCTAAAATACTAGCTATCATCCTATTATTCTATCTACTATCTTATATTTTATACTTCAATTTTAAAGTTTCTGATTAAGGTAAACTTGATATTACTGATATTTCTGCAGACTAACATTTTTAGAACTATCATTATCTCATGCTATATCATATCCTTATATCTAGTTATTGATTATTTTTATTTTTTAGCTACTAATCTAATCTAACTACATTAGTAAGGATAATGGTAGTCTATATTCTATGGGGGTTTAAGAGTGAAGGATGAAATAAGTTTTATTGACTATTTTTTGAAGAAATGGGGTATTACAACAGGCGATTATGTTCGGCTTAAATTAACTGATGGAAGAATACTTGACGGATATATTATGCCAAAGCACGAATATTCTAAGCCTAATATACTAGTGGTAAAATTGCGAAATGGATACAACATAGGAATTAATGCAGAAAGAATTAAGGATATTGAGAAGATAACTCCTCCTAAGTTTAAATCAGTAGATATCAAAATGCCCGTAGTGAGTGAAAGGAAGCGTGAATTACCCAAAGTCATGATTTTAGGTGTAGGTGGAACGATTTTAAGTAAGGTTGATTACATTACAGGTGCTGTAAGAAGTGTAGTTAGTGCGGATGAGCTAATTCAGGTTCTACCTGAGGTAAATGATATAGCTATAGTAGACACTAAGATTATAATGAATAAGTACAGCGAGCATCTAGTACCTGAGGATTGGGAGATTATGTGTAAGGAAGTATATAAAGCTATAATTAAAGGATACGATGGTGTCGTTATATTACACGGAACTGATACACTTGCATATACAGCTAGTGCATTAGCTTTCGCACTTCAGAAACCGCCTGTTCCCATAGTATTAGTTGGTTCTCAGCGATCATCAGATAGACCTAGCTCCGATGCTGCATTAAATCTAATCTCAGCAATCTATGCTGCAGCATATTCGGAGATCGCAGAGGTAATGGTTGCTATGCACTTAACGACTTCTGATCGTATAGTCGCATTACATCAAGCAACCAGAGTCCGTAAAAATCACACGAGTAGAAGAGATGCTTTCCAGTCAATCGATGTTATTCCATATGCAGTTATTGAGGATGGATGTAAAATAAAATATCTAAGACGGGATTATAGAAAAAGAGCCGAATCCGAAGTTCCCATACTTTATCCTAAATTCAGTAGGAAAGCAGCGTTAGTGAAATTTTATCCTGGTTTCCATAAGAATATATTGTATATGCTCTATAAGGATGGAGTTAAGGCTATTATTCTGGAAGGAACAGGGCTCGGTCATGTAGGTGAGGAATTATATGATACTCTAAAATACTTGATTGAAAGTGGTGTTAGGATATATATGGCATCTCAATGTATATGGGGAAGAGTGAATATGAATGTTTATGATACAGGGAGACTTCTTAAGAAGATTGGTGTAATACCTCTTGAAAACATGCTTTCCGAAGTTGCATATGTAAAGGCTAGCTGGATAATAGGTAATTTCGGAGTAGAAGAGTTAGATAACTTGATGCTGAAGAATATAGCTGGAGAAATTACGTATAGAAGTCCTATATTTGACACTAGGGGGATTAACCATGTCCTTGAAATCATCTCAAGATAGCGAAATATACAAAAAGTATAATTTAAAGGTTGGATTAGAGATTCATTTTCAGCTTAATACTGGTAGGAAGTTATTCTGTCATTGCCCTATTGGCTTAAAATCAAATGTTGAAGGCTATGAGTTTATAAGGAAATTAAGACCTACTCAGAGTGAATTAGGACAGGTAGATCCTGCAGCTTACTTTGAGTTTCAAAAAGGAACTATAATCAACTATATCTCGCCATTAGAATATACTTGCCTAGTAGAAGCAGATGAAGAACCCCCTCATGATATTTGCGAGGATGCTATAAAAGTAGCACTTAAGGTTGCGCGCTATCTAAAGGCATTGATTATTGATGAAATTCATGTAATGAGAAAAATCGTTATAGACGGTTCTAATCCAACGGGTTTTCAGAGGACAGCCATTATAGGACTAGGTGGTGAAATATATGTCAAGAATATAAATAAAAAGGTTCCAATACAGTCAATATGCTTGGAGGAGGAAGCAGCCAGATTGATTGAAAGAAAAGGCAATAGTGTTAAATACTATCTGGATAGATTAGGTATTCCGTTAATCGAGATATCTACTGCTCCGGTTATAAATACGCCTGAAGAAGCAATTGAAGTAGCTACTGCGCTCTGTAGAGTAGTAACAGCAACAGGTCTTAGAAGGAGAGGAATCGGTACAATAAGACAGGATATAAATATATCAGTATTAGGAGGAGAGCCTGTAGAGATAAAAGGAGTACAGAAACTCCCACAACTAGCTAAAGTCATTAGATTTGAATTTAAAAGACAGTTAGGACTAATTGAATTAGCTAAAGAACTTCAAAGGAGAGGTATTACCGAGAATGATATAATCAATAGTTGTATCATTGATGCAACCGATATATTTAAAGATTCAGAGTGCAAAATTATAAGGAGAGTTATACGAAGTGGCGGAAAAGTTTATGCGATAAAATTAAAGGGGTTTGGTGGTTTAATTGGAAAGGAAATCGCGGAAAACCATAGATTAGGAAAGGAGTTCTCAGAAAGAGTTAGATTTTGGAGTGGGCTTGGAGGGATTTTCCATAGCGATGAATTACCAGCTTACGGGATCTCTATGGATGAAATTAAAAGATTAGTAAGAATGCTGGATATGGATGAAAAATATGATGCCTTCATCATAGTTGCTGGTTCAGAAAACCAAGTTAGAGTAGCAATTGAGAAAATTATAGAAAGAGCAATAGAGGCTTTAAAAGGGGTTCCATCGGAGACTAGAGGTGCTCGAGAAGATGGATCAACTTTTTATATGCGTCCAAGACCAGGAATGGCTAGAATGTACCCTGAGACTGATATTCCACCTATCTATATATCTAAGGAATTAATTAAAGAAATAGATGAGAATCCATTACCCGATCCGGAGGAAGTTATATCTAATTTAATTTCGCAATATAATTTAAATAGAGAGCTAGCTTTAAAGATATATGACTCTGATTACTTTGATTTATTCAAAAGACTAGCATCTATAGTTAAAAAAATAGACTACAAGTATTTGGCATCTCTTTTAACTGATAGACTCTCTGAATTAGAATCTGAGGGAATAGATACTTCACTTATAGATGATAAGATGCTCTATGAAGTAATAAAGGCTGTTGAGAACGGATTAATAGAGAAGGAAGCTATTCTGGAAGTCCTTAAGTATTCCATTAAGAATAATGTTAGTATATTAGACAGTATTAATGCTCTCAGCTTGAAACTAATAAAGATTATAAAGTAATAGAGGATGAAGTTATTTCATTGCTAAATAATAGACAAGATCTCAGATCATTACCTAAGGAGATATTACGTAAGAGGTTAATTGGAATTATGATGTCAAAATATAAGGGTAGAGTAGACCCTAAAAGAGTAGTAAGTATTGTTGATAAAGCCATAAGCAAGTATATCTAGGTTAGAATGACTAAAGTGTATTACTAATTGTTAATAATCCTTACTCTGCATTTTAAATCTGTCTTAGCATAAATAATAAATTATTGAAGTATGTATCCGGATTGTGGAGGGTAATATATGAATAGTATTCAAGAGGACGGTACTACAGGTAATAATAATAAGAGAGTTATTAACCTCAAGTTAAAGATAGGTGGGAATGAATTAGAATTAAGCGGACCTGTAAGTGATGTAATTGAACTAATTAACATGTTATTACCACATTTAGTTCCTCAAAGAAGAGAATCTTTTGAAGTATCTGAAATAGAAACATCTAATGAGGATATAAAATCTAAGTTAGATGAATACCCTGTTTTAAATCTTAGAAAAGACATGCCATTAACTGAAATACTAACTAAAGTCTTTGATACTAAATGGGGGCATACACCTCGTTTACTCAAAGATGTCATCGAGTTACTAAATAGTTATGGTCTTTACTATCCTAAGTCAACTGTAGCTGTAACGCTTAATAGATTAGCTCAAAGAGGTATTATAAGGAGGATTAGGGGTAAGGATAAGCATTTTCTTTACGTATCTGCAAAACCACTTACATCTAATAATCTTAGTAATGAATCTAATAAGTAAGGTATAGGAAGAGGAGAAGTACTATGCATGACAGTAAAAGCGATATAGATACTGAGATGATCAAAGTAAATGTAAGATATAAAGATATCGAGTTCTCAGCAGAAGGAGCCCCAGAGCATGTAATGAAAAGTTTATTAGAGTGGATTAGAAAGTACTTGCCTGAAATAGACGTAGCTTCTAAGTTAAGAGTAGATATTGACTATATCAAATTATCTGAGATCATAGGTAAGTATGCTGGATATACTGATAATGGAGAGATAATACTGAAAGAGGAGGCATCAAAACTATCCATGAGTCTAAGAATACTTATTATTCTTGCTATGGCAAATATTTTATATAAATTGGGTCTTAGGGCGTCACCTGAATTAACCATTCATGAGATATCATATAATATACCAACAACTTTAAAAACGATATCCTCTAGGTTAAGCGAGTTAAAGAGTGAAGGTCTCATCAAGAAGAGGAAGACGGATAAAGGTGTAGTTTATTGGATATCTATAAAGGGTATTTTAAAAATTCTAAACCAACTATAGATACCCTACTTATTCTAATCTTCTTAATCTTGGATTTTCCTATCTTCCTTTACCATGATCTTATATGGTACACGTTGTACATACAGGTATCTTCTTACTTTACCGAATCTAGTTAGTTTACCCTCTTTAACTAAATCTAATAATGCATGAGATATAGCGCTTTTATCATAATTAAAGCCATGCTTTGAGAGCTCGTGCCAGATTTCCGACAATTTTCGTGGTTTTTCAAACCATCCTTTCTCCCATAGTTTTTCAATAGCATCCTTACATGTAAATGCCTTATATTCTTCATTTAATTCCTGATTTAATTGACTAGTATTGAGTATTTCGTGAGTTTGAGAAACTGAATGTAAAATGCTTCTAATAGCTTCATCCAATTGGCTAGTTTTACACTCCAACTCAATTTCAATCCCTTTGACATTAAGCTTAACTTTTACTTTTTCACTATCTGAATTCATCACAATT
>CAZHBK010000065.1:7372-8005 GCA_964530465.1 uncultured Nitrososphaeria archaeon
ACATAATAGTACAAAAATACCAATGTATGAATTAGTTTTTACTCGTATACTCAACTATAGTATAAGTGCTATTAATGGTATTACATTAATTCCTAGAGAGGTTAACGGTTGCGTCTTTAACTATATACCTCTAGTGCTTGACTCAGATGATTTGGATAATCAAGATTATGAATATTTTAACTTAAAGTTTATCGAAACGGATAAGCCAATTATAGGGATAGATACCTCTATCATTCCTTTAGCTGAATCGAGGGAAGGATATATATTTGCGGTAAAGGGTGCTATCGTTATTGAACGATTTGGATATAATGTACATATATTCGGGCCTTATCCATTGTATATTACATCTGAGGTATTAAATGGATTATTAACGGTACAGTGTGATGGTGGAGTAAGAAATTCGTATAAGCAGGCTGAATTTAAGAAGAAAATGCGGTCTCGAATCAGTATTACTGAGGCTAAAAAGTACGCGTTAAGGCTCTTTGAAGAATATTTAATATTAAAGGCTTTATCAAAGTTTAAAGATGCAATAATAGTTGTAGATGGATCACTTCAACCCTTAGTTAGCAGAAGTATATACAGTTGTTTAAAGGATATTTTAAACCTATTAGACACTAATAGGCTACATATGGT
>CAZHBK010000066.1:0-7913 GCA_964530465.1 uncultured Nitrososphaeria archaeon
ATCTATAGCTAGGAAGCTTAAGGAAGTTGGGGTTAGGTATGTTGAGATTAGTATTGATCATCCAGATCCTAAAATCCATGATGAGTTTAGAGGTGTTGAAGGTGCATGGGAGAGAGCTGTTAGAGGTGCGAAGAATGTTAAGGAAGTAGGCTTAGACTTGGGTATTGCAACTACAGTAACAAAGTTAAATTATAGGGATATACCTGCTATGATTGAACTAGCTAGGGAGTTAAAGGCAGATAGATTTATCGCATTTAACTTCATACCTACTGGTAGAGGTAGGGAGATTGTAGAATTAGATTTATCACCTAGCGAGAGAGAGGAGCTATTGGAGTATCTTTATAGGGAGTGGATGAATAGTGATATGCAGATATTCTCAACATCACCTATATATGCTATAGTATCACTTAGGCATTTAGATGAGAGTGGGAAGTTATCACCAACTCACTTCGCTGAGTTAGCAATTCCAGATGAGTATATGTCTGCTGGATTTGCATTAGCCGAATTTCTAGGTGGTTGTGGTGCTGGTAGAATATATTGCTCCATAGAGCATAATGGAGATATGCAGCCATGTGTATTCCTACCAATTAAACTAGGTAATGTAATTAGAGATGGTTTTCTAAATATATGGCATAATAATCCAGTACTTATCAGGATGAGAGATAGAGATCATTATACATGTAGTAGCTGTCCATATAGGTATATTTGTGGTGGATGTAGAGCTAGAGCATACGCCTATTTTGGAGATTACATGGGTCCCGATCCAAGCTGTAGTTATAATCAGAAGTATTGGGATGAAATAGTAAGTAGTATTAAATCCAGAGGGGTGAGTCTATGAAGACATATCCAATATATCTCTATGATTCATATGTTAAAGAGACTAAAGCGCAGGTATTAGAATGTATTAGAGATAAGGGGGTAATACTAGATAGGACGGTATTATATCCTGGTGGTGGAGGTCAGATACATGATACAGGTGTATTAACCTATAAGAATACTGAGTATAAGATTACTAGAGTCTTTAAAGAAGGTGATGAAATATATCATGTTGTTGAAGGTATTGAATTAGAGCCTGGATCAGAGGTTATAGTTAGGGTCGATTGGGGGAGGAGGTATAAGATAATGAGAATGCATACAAGCCTACATATAATTGGCGCGATAATGTATAAGGATTATAACGTATTAATTACAGGTTCTAACATACAGCCTGATAGAGCTAGGATAGATTTTCCAATGGAGGAGATGAATACTGAGATTGCTAAGAGTATTGTTGCTAAAGCAGATTCAATAGCTAGAGAAGGGCATGAAGTTAAAATATACTTTATAGAACCTGAGGAAGCATTAAAGCACAGGGAGTATTTTAGAGTTGCAGATTTCAGCAAGTACATCAAATATCTTAAAGGCCCTGTTAGAATAGTTGAGATTGTAGGTGTAGACATAGAAGCTGATGGAGGTACGCATGTTAAGAATACTAGAGAGATTGGATCAATTAAATTCTTGAAGTATGAAAGTAAGGGTAGGAGGAATAGAAGAATATATATCACTGTAGAACCTTAATGCATTTAAGTAGGGAAGTCGTAAAGAGGTTGAAGCTTATTATTGTAGATCTAGACGGTACACTAGTAGATACTAATATCCCATGGAATGATATTAGAGATAAAGTTAGAACTATATTAAAGCTAGATAAATCAGAGCCATTAAAACCGCTTGCAACAGCACTATATAGATATCATAAGTTGAATCCAAATTTCAATGAGGCTATTGAGTTAATTGAAAGATATGAGTTAAAGAGTATTAATAACATGTATTATCCTGCTAATTTACCTAATGTAATTAAAGATCTTAAAGCTAGTACAGGGATTAAGCTAGGGCTTGTAACATTAAGGTCGTATAGAACTCTAAAACCGCTACTTGAGAAGACTAAGCTATCTAACCTATTTGATATAGTGGTTACTAGGGATATTGCATATGATAGATACGATCAATTGATTAAAGTCTTAAACTATACTAGCATACCTAGTGGAAGTACATTGTTTATAGGCGATTGGATAGGTGATTTAAATGCCGGTCTGAAGGCCGGCCTTCATACTATAATAGTTAATGATCCGGATGAGGTAATTGAGATATTTAAAGAGATTATAAGTATTAGAACTTTCTAACTAAAACATACTCCTCAACTTCCCTAAGCATTCTTCTAATACGAGATTTAACGGCTTCACTACATTCTCTTACATCGTCTTTCACAGGATCATCTAAGCTAAGCAATCCCGCTATAAAGGCTGGCGCTCCTCTCTCTAATCCAATATTATAACCACCCTCTAGCACTACTATGACTCCATCTATATCTAACTCATTAACGAGTTTATATGCTAGCTTATGATATGTACTTGACGATATTTTAATGAATCCTAAGCCATCTCCATCATAAGCATCGAAACCAGCACTGTATACTAGATATTTAGGTCTGAAATTAGTAGCATCTATATATTTAAATATCCAATCGATAACAATATCATATGCATCATCTCCAGAGCCTGGAGGCATTAGAATATTTACCTTAGTACCTAATGCATCCTCCTCTCCACAATCCCATGGGAAGCCTGTGCCTGGATATATCGTACGTGGGTCTTGGTGAATATCAATATGTACTACATGAGGATTCCTATATAGTATGTCTTGAGTACCATTCCCATGATGCAGGTCAAAATCTATGTGGAGTACATATCCATATTTAGATAAAAGTTTAGATGCTAGTGCGGAACCATTAAATATGCAGAATCCTAATGTTGGAGCACCCATAGCAGTGCCATTAAAGCCTGCGTGATGTCCTGGTGGACGACCTAGAATTATAGCTAGATCAATCGATTTATGGACAACTTTATCGACTGCATCTGCAATTGACGCAAGTACTGTTAATGCTGCATCAAATGTCTTCGATACAACATAAGTATCTCCATCAATCATATACCTATCGAGTCTACATATATTCTTAATGTAATTGACATATTCTTTAGAGTGAATCTCGTAGGCATATTTAATATCTAGATATTTAGAGTTTGGTCTTAAGATTAAATCGTCCCTTAGGAAACCATACCTTCTAAGAGCTTTCACAATCTTATCAAGTCTAGATGGATTTTCAGGATGGGTATACCATGGCTTATGTGCATAGAATATTTCATGCAGATATATACCATATCTGATCATAGCAGGTACAATCCTAAATCATAATAGCAGATAATTTTTAAATAATTATCCAGCCATATAAGCTTCTCCTTAAAGAATCCCCTCTCTTTTAAGTATGATTACTCTCTTTAGAATTTCAGATAGCCTCTCTTCAACACTCATGACTGGTAATGGAATGCCTAAAGCCTCCCATAGATGCGATGGTTTACTTAAATCACCACCTGATAGCTTAATTAATGCATTAACGGCTGGCTCCGGGTCGCCCATTAGTATAATTGACCATAAATCTGCTTGTAATTCCTGCTCTTTAGTAATCTTTGCTTCTGAAGGTAAGCCTCCTAATTTATACATAGCTAAATTTAACATTTCAGAAGTTAGTAATCCCATAGCTATGGCTGGGTTACCTATACTCAATACAACTAATGCATTTTTAATAGACTTTGATAAGAGTTTAACTGGTAGATGATTCATATAGATATGAACCGCCTCATGCCCGAGAACATACTTAATCTCTCTCCAATCTAAAAGCTTAAATAAGCCTGATGTTAGAGTAATCCTACCATATATCTTACCGGATATATTAATTCCAGAAGCACTAGCATATGGGGCATCAGAATCCAATATAGCTAGCTGAAGATTAACATCTGAAGCCCCAAGCCTCTTAAATACATCATCAAGATAGTTTATGAGATGTTTATAATCCATAAGCCTAAAATAACTATGGATTGAGTAGATATAAGTTTGAATTATCGAGTACTCTCCACATAATCCTTATTCATGTGGATTAGACATCATAGATAGTAGGTGCATCTATAAATGGATGATAAAGGCAGTAATCACGGGTTAGATGAATTAGATTATATTCTCCAGGTAATCAGTAATAGGATAAGGAGAAAAGTGATTAAATTACTTGCTGAGAAAGGTCCTCTATCATATACTGATTTAATGAAAGAAGTAGGTATTGAAGATTCAGGCACATTCGGTTTCCATATTAGGAAGATGAAGATGCTTATAACTAAGGATGAATGGGGAAAGTATAAGTTGAATGAACTAGGTTATAGAGCATATGAAATTATAAAGGACTTGGAGGAAGGGCTTCTTAAAGAGGCTCCTAGTGAAGTTGAATCTAAGGAGTTAGAAGTAACTGTAATAAGCGATAAGGTATCATTTGAGTTAACGCGTGAGTTAGCCGAATCACTGAAAAGAAAAGGCAAGAGATTGATTATTGGCGATATTATGAAACTTATAATACATCCAATGCCTCGTGAGTTATTTGATGAGATTGTTGAATCAATATACGATTGCTTAACGGTATACGCACCAAGTCAGCTAGTAGACTTAGTATCACTTAAATCTAAAGATGTAATATCGATTAAAAGCTATGAAGGTAAACCACCTAAAGAGTCTAAAGTAATAGCGTTATTCGGCATTAATAAGTTAATACCCGACATAGATAAAGCTATATCTAAAATCATAAAGAATATTATTAACCCAGTAGTAGAAGCTGCAGTAAAGGTATCTAAGGTAGCTACATCTAAGAAATATACCAGTGGCGAGCTAATATTAGATCAAGAGCTAAATATACCTAATAATGCAGAAATATCAGATAGTGTATCTGGAGGAAGTATTAATATATCTGAAGGTAATGAGGATAGGATTAAAGTATGGAGTATTAATGGTGAGGAGCCAGATGTAGATCTCGACATATCAAATAATAAAATTAATTTAGATGTATCTAAAGGTAAATGCAATTTAAAAATTAGAAGATCCCACATTAAGAATTTAGACCTAGAAGTAAATGGTGGTGTTTTAGATATAGACTTATCTAATATAAGCAGACTAAGTCTCGATCTAAACGGTGGTATGACTAAGTTAAATCTATCATCAAATGAATGTGTAGACTACGATATTAATATAAGTGGAGGCATACTAGAGTTTGATTCATACCTCAAGTATATGGATGGAGAATCGAACATTAGCTTAAATATAGATGGAGGGGGGTCTACAGTTAGAATTAAAATACCAGATGATGTTAAGATAGCAGTTAAATCAGAAGTTTATGGGGGATTGTTGAATGTTAAATTGAATGGTGCTGAGATTCCAAGCTATTATATAGAGCCTGGATTTAAAGATTCTAGATCTAAGCTCAGGCTTAATGTAGAATTAGTTGGTGGATTAGTATCGGTAGAATTTTATAAGAGTAAGGAGGATTAGATTGAGAATACTCGACAGAGAGTTTATCGATGTGGAGTCTTACTCTTTAGTTAATGATCTAATATGGAATATGCTGTTGAAGCATTTGGCTTAGGTAAGAAATATGGGAATATATGGGCTCTGAGGAATGCATCATTCAAGATTAGGTCTGGGGAATTAGCAGTATTACTAGGCCCTAATGGAGCTGGTAAAACGACTACAGTTAGAATATTAACTACAGTATTGAAACCATCTAAGGGTAATGCATTAGTCTTAGGATATGATGTTGTTAGAGATTATAGAATGATTAGAAGAAGTATCGCATATCTACCTCAAGAAGCAATTTTAGACAGGAATTTAACACCTTATGAAGCCGTTAAGTGGTTCTTAGTAGCTAGAGGCTTAAGTATTAGAGAGGCTTCATCTAGGACAGTTAGATGGCTTAAGGAAACTGATCTATGGGGGTATAAGGATAGAGTTGGATGGAGATTAAGTGGTGGGTTAAGACGTAGAGTTCTAACTACGATGGTATTAGCTACCGAATCCGATATAATATTTTTAGATGAGCCTACTGTAGGGTTAGACATTGAATCTAAGTATGCGATATGGAGGATTTTAAGGGAGTTTGTCGGAAGTGGGCATACAGTTATATTAACGACTCATGATATGAGAGAGGCTGAAGCACTAGCAGATAGAGTTATAATAATGAGTAAGGGTGTTGTAGTCGCCGAAGGTAATCCTATTAATTTAATCTCCAAGCTACCATATAGATATAAAGTTATAATAAGGGGGGATCTAGACATAGATGCATCTACTAAATATAATAACATAATTAACCTAGGGGATAGAAAGATTGCATATGCACCTGATTATAATACTGCCAAGTCTATTATCGAATGTGCTAGAGACATATCTAATATCACTATTGAAAGAGTAAGTCTTGAAGATGTATACTTATATCATGTATCATGTTAGGAGGTATTGAAATATGGGTCTTGAATCATTTAATAAAATTATTGGTGTTGCGGTATTATCCTCTAGATGGATTTTCAGACAACCATTATGGATGTTTCAATCTGCAATCGTTATTGCCGGACTCTTCATAATGCTTACTGCATGGGGTGGTATTGAAGCAATTAAGAATCTCGCACTAGCATTTACAATTGTAGGATTCTGGAATGATGGACTAAATATAATTGCACAGACATTCGGCTGGAGTAAAATTGAGAAATCTTATGAAATGTTTATTGCTTCATCAATAAGTATCCCAGAATACTACTTAGGATTAACATTAGGCTCATTGATTTTTGCGATAATAGATTTAATTCCATCAATAATAATACTCTACTGGCTTAAATTATTAAGTATCTTACCATACTTAATGATATTAGGTATTGTAGCATTACTTATCGGTAGTTTCTTAGGACTTACCATAGTCTTAAGGATTAAAAATCCAACAAATATATCTGCAGTCACAAATCCGATATCAGCATTAACTACAATACTACCACCTATATACTATCCCTCAATACTACTACCTAAGCCAATAGCATACACACTAGTCGTCGTACCAACTGCCTCTCTCATGGAGATAGCTAGGAATCTATTAGGGATTAAAACATTACTAACGCTAACTCAAGGAGTTATAGTATTAACAGTATGGATCATAGTTGTTGTGATACTACTAATTAAAGTGATTAAATGGGGTCTTGAATAGATAGTCCAAATGATGATAATCTAAAAGTTATCTAACTTAATCCACTCTCCCATATTAATTTCTTCTAAGGATTATTATTTAAGATGTAATGGTTAGATTGGATAAATATCTAGTTATAAAGGGGTATTTTCAAAGTAGGGAGAGAGCTAAAGAGGCAATCCGCAGAGGTTTTGTTAAAGTTAGTGGGAGAATTATAACTAAACCCTCATATGAAGTCTCTGAATTTAATGATATATCTATTGAAATCTCACCTTTAGCTGGTAGACCGAGGGGATATTGGAAACTCATGGATTTAGATCGTAAATGGAATATTTTCAAGGGTGGTGAAGTCGTATTAGATCTTGGTAGTAGTGCTGGTGGATTTCTCCAATATGCTAGTGAGAGAGCTTCAATGGTATATGGTATTGAATGTAGTGAGAAATTTAGAGACGTCTTAAAGGCAATAGAGAATTCTAGAGAGAATGTTAAGGTTTTCATCGAGGATGCCTTTAAATTTAATCCTGAGAGACTTCCAATGCTTGATTTGATATTAGTAGATATGACTTTAGACCCTATAGTATCATATCAAGCCGTTAAAAGGTATTTAGATAGGCTAAAGAGAGATGGAATGGTTTTATTTATTGCAAAAATAGGTAAATCAAATAAACTACCTAGTTTTAAAGATGATGGACTAGATATTGTAAATATTGAATTTGCCAAAGATAAGAAGGAGATATACATACTACTTAGGAAGGTGGTCGCTCTAGAGCCTTAGGGCTCTAGAGTTCATTCCACCTTATTGACGCCGTCCCCCGGGGACATGGTAGGCATGCATTTAGAT